>DAIOWL010000428.1:0-6223 GCA_036758545.1 Streptosporangiaceae bacterium
CGGCGGACTGGCCGGACTCGGACTGGAACTGGGTGCCGCTGGAGGCCGCGGTGTTCATGCCGATCACCTGGCCGTAGGAGTTGACCAGCGCGCCGCCCGAGTCGCCCGGCTGGATGTCCGCGTTGGTCTCGATCAGCTCGCTCAGCTGCTCACTGTTGGCGCCGGACCCTTCGTCCGACGCGGTGATGGACTGGTTGAGCGCGGTGACCGCGCCCGTGGCGACCGACGGGGTGCCGCCCTTGCCGCCCGCGTTGCCCAGCGCGGTCACGGCGTCGCCGGTCTGCACGCTGGAGGAATCGCCGAGGTTGGCGGTGGTGAGGCCGGACGCGTTCTGCAGCTTGATCACCGCGACGTCCTTGCTCGCGTCGTAGCCGACCACCTTGGCCGTGTAGGTGCGCCCGTTGCCCACGTCGGTGACCTTGATCGAGGTGGCACCGCGGATCACGTGGTTGTTGGTCAGCACCTCGCCGTCGGACGTCAGCACGATGCCGGTGCCCGCCGCGCTCGCGCCCTGATAGCCGAGCGTGGTCACGATGTCGACCAGGGCCGGGTCGACCCGGGACGCGATCTGGCTGGCGGACAACGGCGTCCTGGAGGCGGCGGTCATCGTGCTCGCCGTCACCCCGTGCGTGCTGCCGATCAACGCGCCCGCGGTGGCGCCCGCGGCCAGCGCGACCGCGCCGGTGAGAATCAGCCCGCGCTTGTGGTTCCGCCGCGGGGGAGGCGGCGGCGCGCTGGCGTAGCCGGCCCAACCTGGTCCGGACGCATAGCCCTGCCCGTACTCCGGCCCATGTTCGGGACTGTTAGGGTCGTAGGTCTGGCTCATCGGTGTTGCCCTCAACTCACTGCCGCGGTGCGGCTACGTCTTTTCGTTACGTTTTGAGAATCGGTTCCGCACCTTGAGCCGGGCCGAAGGTCAGCACTCGTAAAGCTGCAAGTTTCCTGAAGGCTTGCTTAAGACGTTCAGGTTCACGCGCTCCAGTGTCGTACTTTCCGCCCCAGTACTTTCCGGTCCAGTATTTTCCGGTTCCGGATATTTCGGTTCCGTAGTTTCCGGTTCCGGCTCTTCGCGACCGAGGCCGAGCCATTCGCGCACGGCCAGGCCCATTAGGGCAGGAACCAGGTCGCGGGACCGCTGGACCAGCCACGACGTGCCCTTGGTCGCCATCCAGTGCACCTCGGCCAGCCTGGTCGGCGCCGGGCTGGACGGCTCGGGGTCGGGTCCCGGGCCGACCGGGAACCCGGATGCGCCCAGCAGCGCGTGGAAGCGGCAGGCGATGAGGCGATGACCGCGTTCGTTCGGATGCAGCCGGTCGACGCTCCAGTAGCGCCGCTCGTAGGTGGCCGGATCACGGGCCACGTCCAGGTGTACCGTCCCGTACCGCCGCGCCACCTCGTCCACCGCCGCGTTCACCGCGCGCATCCGGCGGGCCAGCGGACGCGCCAGCGCGCCCGGCAGCCCGAACATCTGTCCCGGGTCCGGCAGCCGTACGGTGAGCACCTCGGCACCCGCCGCGCGCAGCGCAGCCACTGTGCGGTCGACAGACAGGCCGGTCCGTTCGGGATCGAAATCTCCGCGGAGCGTGTCGTTGATGCCGACCACGACGCTGGCCACGTCCGGCCGCAGGGCCGTGGCGGCAGGCAGCTGAGCACGCTCCACGTCGGCGGCCAGCGCGCCCAGCGTGGCCAGGTTGTGCAGCTCGGGCTGGGGCAGCGTGCTGGCCAGCAGCGCGGCCCACCCCCGTCCGGGTGCCGGGTCGCCCATGCCCACCGTGATCGAGTCGCCCAGCGCCGCGAACCGCGTCATGCGGATCGCCTCCTTATGGCCGCGCTATCCTCGGCCCCGTGCGCGGCCAGGAAGCCGCGCGCGGCCGTGCCCCAGTCGTACTGCTCCGCGCGGGCGCGGGCGGCGGCCCGCCGGGACCGTTCCGGCCGGGCCAGCACGGCTCGCACGCCGGCCGCGAGATCCTCGCCAGGAACACTGGCCCCGGCGTCACCCACCACCTCGGGTAGTGCGGACTCCGCGCTCACCACCACCGGGGTCCCGCAGGCCAGCGCCTCCAGGGCGGCCAGCCCGAAGGTCTCCGCCGGCCCCGGCGCGATGGCCACGTCGGCGCTGGCCAGGAGCGCGGCCAGGTCGGCCCGGCCGGACAGGAATCCGGCGAAGGTGACCGGAAGCCCGGTGCGCGTGGCCCGGCGGACCAGGCGCGCCCGCAGCGGGCCGTCGCCCGCCACCACCAGCCGGACCGGCAGGCCCGCGGCGCGCAGCGTGGCCAGCGTGGTCAGCGAGCGCTGCGGCCGCTTCTCCGCCGACAGCCGCCCGCAGTGCACCAGCAGGATCTGGCCCTCGCCGGCGTACTGGGTGCGGACCCGCCTTATTCGCGGGCTGAACGTGTCCAGGTCCACGCCGAGCGGGACGCGGACCACGTTGCCCGCGTCGATCCGCCCGAACTCGGCCGCGGCCCAGCCGGTGGTGCAGATGACCCGGTGGTAGGCGCGGGCAGTGCGCCGGTTGAGCCAGTCGGCGACGCCGCGGGACAGTGCCGATCTCAGCCGGCCCGGTCCCAGCCGGGTCAGCTTCAGCAGCGCCGTGACGCTCTCGTGCGAGACCATGACCGCGGGTACGCCGTGCTCGCGGGCCCACGCGCCGGTCCAGCGCAGCGTGGTCCGGTCCGATACCTCCAGGGCATCCGGCCGCAGCTCGGCCAGCAGCCGGGCCAGCCGCCGCCTGCGCCACAGCACCCGGTATCCGCCGGTGAACGGCACCAGCGGCGCGCGCAGCGTGATCACCCGGCCCTGCGCGGTCAGCTCGTCACCATCCCGGTCGCCCGGGATGACCAGCACCGGCTCGTGCCCGGCGGTCAGGTAACCCGCGCCGAGTTCGGCTAGCGAGGTGCGCAGCCCGCCGGAGTGCGGCGCGACGAAGTTGGCCAGCCGGATGATCCTCACGTGGTGACCTTGGCCGGTTTCCTGGCCCCCTTGCCGCCCTGGGACCTGAGCACGGCGGCGTAGTGCCCGGTCAGCTCCTCGGTCAGCGCGGGCCAGGTGCTGCCGAGGACCTTGCGCCGCCCGGCCGCGCCGAACGCCGCGCGCGTCGCCGGGTCGGCGGCCAGCCGGGCCACCGCGGCGGTGAACGCCCCCGGATCCGACGGCGGCACCAGGTATCCGGTCACCTCGTCCTCCACCAGGTCGAGCGGCCCTCCGGCCGCCGGGGCGACCACCGGCAGGCCGCTCGCCGCCGCCTCCTGCAGCGTCTGGCCGAACGTCTCGTACGGGCCGCTGTGCACGAACACGTCGAGGCTGGCGTAGATGGCCGCGAGTTCCTCACCCCGGCGCTCGCCCAGGAAGACGGCGCCCGGCAGCTGCTGGCGCAGCGCGGCCTCGGCCGGCCCGGCACCGACGATGACCAGCCGGACCCCGTCCAGCGCGGTGATCCCGGCGAGCAGGTCGACTCGCTTCTCGGTGGCCAGGCGCCCCACGTACCCGGCGATCAGCTCACCTCCCGGCGCCACCTCGGCCCGGATCTGCGGGCTGCGCCTGGCGGGGTGGAAGCGCTGCGTGTCCACGCCGTCCCCATAGCCAGACGTTCTCGATGCCCTGGCCGAGCAGGCCGGTTGCGGTGACCGTCGACGGGGCCAGCGTGCGCACCGCGCCGTTGTGGATGCCGCGCAGCCACCGCCAGGCGAACGCCTCGCCGGCCTGGCCGAACCGGTAGGCGCGGGCGTAGGACGGCAGGTCGGTCTGGTACACCGCGACCGTGGGCAGGCCGAGCCGCCGGGCCACGGCGGCGCCGTGCGCCCCCAGGACGACCGGGCTGGCCAGGTGCACCAGCTCGGCCCGGTGGCGGATGAGCGCGGCCCGGACCCGCCGGCCGGGCAGCCCGAGCCGGAAGCCCGGGTAGCCGGGCAGCGGGACCGCGGGCACCCGCACCACGGGGAACGGGTAGGAGGTTTTCTCGTCCCTGACGGCTCGTGGCGGCTGGGGGGCGATGACGAGCGGGTGGTGGCCGCCTGTGGCGAGGAGTTCGGCGACACGCAGCACGCAGTGGGCGACACCGTTGACGTCGGGTGGGAAGGACTCGGTGATGATCGCGACCCTCATGGTCACACCGTGCGATATCAACAGATCGCGACATCGCAGCCGCCATGACGTCCAGGCGAACCTTCCGTGACTTCTTGGCTTTGGAAGAATCAGCCCATGGACCCCACCTGGATCGTGCGTCTCGACGCGCCCGGAGACGGCCCGCGACTCGCGGTCAAGGACTGCATCGACGTCGAGGGCCTGCCCACCATGGCTGGCTGCCAGGTGGTCGCGGAGCAGGCGAGCCCGGCGGCCGCTGACGCACCGGTGGTGGCGGCGGCCCGACGGGCCGGGGCGCGGATCGTCGGCAAGACCAGCCTGACCGAGCTGTGCTGGTCGGCCAGCGGGGTGAACCCGTGGCTCGGCACTCCGCCGAACCCGCTGGATCCCCGGCGGCTGCCCGGCGGATCGTCGAGCGGCTCGGCGGTGGCCGTGGCGGCGGGGGAGGCGGACGTGGCCCTCGGCACCGACACCGGCGGTTCGGTGCGGATCCCCGCGGCCTGCTGCGGGATCGCCGGCCTGAAGACCACCTGGGGCCGGGTGCCGCTCGACGGCGTGTACCCGCTGGCGTCCTCCATGGACACGGTGGGGCCGCTCGGCGCGGACGTGGCCGCGGTGGAACTGGGCATGCGGTTGATCGATCCCGGCTTCGCGGGCGCCTCCGCCGAGGCACCCGGCCGGGTCGGGCGGATCCGGCCGGCGCCTGACCTCGGCGTGGATCCCGCGACCGACGCGGCGGTCGACGCCGCCCTGGCCGGCCTGCAGGTCACCGACGTCACCGGGTTCGACTTCCGGGCCGTCAACGAAGCCGGGAACGTGGCCATCGACGTCGAGGGCTACCAGGCGAACGAGTACCTGCTTCCTCAGCTGGACCGGCTCGCCCCGCACAACCAGCGCGCGATGACCGAGGCGGCCCGGATAACCGCCGAGGAAGCGGCCGAGGCCGCCCGGGCCCGGCAGGACCTGCGTGACTGGTTCGCCGCGGCTCTGGACCGCCATCCGGTCCTGGCCCTGCCGACGCTGACGGGCGCGCCGCCGCTGCTCGGCGAGCGCGGCATGTCGCTCACCGTGCTGACCGTGCCGGCCAACCTGGCCGGCCTGCCCGCGCTATCCCTGCCCGTCCCCGGCGGTCCGGCCGGCCTGCCCGCTTCGCTCCAGCTCATCGGGCCGCCCGGCGGGGAGGAGCGGCTGATCGCCCTCGGCCGGGTGATCGAGGCCGCCCTGGCCCGCTAACTCCTGCCCGTCGGTGACCGGAAGCAGCCGCGGTGGCTCGCCGCCGCGGCGGCACAGCATGATCCGCCCGGCCAGGGTGTCGTCGGCCAGGAATTCCATCGCCGCGGCGGCGATGTCCGCGGGCGACAGCACCGGGGGCAGGCCGGCGAGCTCGTCCGGCGTCATCCGGCTCCGCGACCGGCGCGAGGCCGGCGTGTCCACCAGCCCGGGACAGATGCAATTAGCCCGAACGGCCATGGTGTCACGCCACGGCGCCAGGCAGGCTGTGAACCGGACCACACCCGCCTTGGCCACCGCGTACTCCGGCGAGATGTGACTGGCCGTGCCCAGCCCGGCGGTCGAGGCGATGTTGATGATCGCTCCGCCGCCGCGCTCGGCCATCGGGGCCAGGACGAGCTGCGTGGCGAGCATGACCGCGTGCAGGTTCAGGCTAAGCGCGCGTTCCCACCTCGCCGGGTCCGCCACCGGGAAGTGCGGCTCCTCGGTTCCTCCCGCGTTGTTGACCAGCACGTCGACCGGCCCCGCCGCGGCGACAGCCGCGCGGACGTCGCCCGGGTCAGCGAGGTCGGTGCGGAGGAACGAGCCGCCGATCCGTTCGGCCGTCATCGGGCCTTGCCTGTCGTCGAGGTCAGCGATGACCACGTGCATGCCCTCGGCGGCGAGCCGTTCCGCGATCCCGGCGCCGATCCCGTCCGCGCCTCCCGTAACCAGAGCCGTCTTCCCGTTGAGGTCCATTCCGGCATTGTCGGTCCGGGCACCGACATTCCGGTCCCGGCCGTGAGTAAGAATTGGCCTATGAGTGCACCGACGCAGGCCATCTCCGAATTGCGCGGCTTCCTGCACGGGCTGCCCGGGGTGGACCGGGTGGGGGCGGAAGCGCGCGCGGCCACGCTAGCCAGCCGGTCCATCA
>DAIOWL010000429.1:0-6211 GCA_036758545.1 Streptosporangiaceae bacterium
ACCGGGATGCCCGCGGGCAGCCCAAGCTCGGCCGCTGCGGCGGCGGTGAGGTGCCCGGCCGGCGCGCCCGCCGAGGGCAGCACGGGCGCCAGCAGGCCTGCGTCCAGGCCGAGCGCGCCGACCACGTCGAGGTCCCAGCGGTCGCCCGGCACGTCGTAGAGCAGGCTGGCGGAAGCGTCGCTGGGCTCGGCGTGGATCTCGCCGGTGAGGCGGGCCCGCAGCCAGTCCTTGGGCGCCAGCGCCCAGCGCGCGTCCCGGTACGTCCCCGGTTCGTGCTCGGCTACCCACATGAGCAGCGGCCCGGTCATCCCGGGGGCCAGCGGGTTGGCCAGCCGGGCCAGCGCGGCCGGCTCCAGGCGGCGGTAGGCAGCCAGCGCCCCGGTGGCGCGGCTATCGGCCCAGAGCAGAGCCGGCCGGAGCGCCTCGACGCCGGCTGAGGTCAGCACCAGGCCGTGCATCTGCCCGGAAAGCCCGATCGCCGACGGCCGCGCGCTGCCCGCGCTGACCGCGACCTGGACGGCCTCGCAGGCACAAGCCCGCACCGCGCCCCACCAGTCGCCCGGGTCGCTCTCGGCGTAGCCGGCCTTCGCCGAGATCACGGCGTAGCCGGCCGACGCCTGCGCCAGGACCCTGCCCCCGGTATCGGTCACGATCGCCTTGGCTGAGCTGGTGCCAAGGTCAAGACCCAGGGTGCAGACCGCGTTCATCCCTGCCAGCACTCGATGACGATCTTGTGGACGGTCCGGTCACCGCGCAGCGCTTCCAGGGCGCTGGCGTAGTCGTCGAGCGGGAAGCGGTGCGTGATGAGGCCGTCGGTCCGGGCCCGCCCGCTGCGCAGCGCCGCGATCGCGGCCGGGAACGCGTTGATCTCGGCGAAGGACCCCTTGATGGTGATCTCGCGCCGGAACACGTCGTACGGGCTGACCCGCACGAGGTCTTCCGGCTCGGTCACGCCGTAGAACATCACGGTCCCGCCGCTGCGGGTCAGCGGCACGCACTGCTCGGACACGGCCGCCGACCCGGTGGCGTCGACCACGATGTCGAACCCGCCGCCCGAGGCCGCCTTCAGCTTGGCCGCGTCGCCGGCCAGGTCCGTGCGGTCCATCAGGAACGTCGCGTCGAGCCCGAGGTCCTCGGCCCGCTTGAGCTTGAACGCCGACGAAGCCGCCACGGTCACGCTGGCCGCGCCGCCGCGCGCGATGAGCTGGGCCAGCAGCAGGCCGGTCGGGCCGGCGCCGAAGACCAGGGCCGAACTCCCCGGCCGCGGGCTCAGCGTCTCCACGCCGTGCATGGCGCACGCCGTGGGCTCGGTGAACACGGAGATGTCGGGATCGATGCCGTCCACCGAGAACACCAGGCTGGCGGGGACCGTGACGTATTCGGCGAACGAGCCGGGCCAGTTCGTGCCGAGCCCCTTGAGGTTGGCGCACAGCAAGGTGCGCCCGGTCCGGCAGTACTCGCAGTGCCCGCAGTTCATGTTCGGGTTGACCGAGACGTACTCGCCGACGCGGAACCCCTCGGTGCCCTCGCCCAGCGCGTCCACCGGCCCGATGAGCTCGTGCCCGGGAGTCAGCGGGAACTCGGCGAAGAACTTGCCGTTGTGGATGTGGAGGTCCGTGCCGCAGATCCCGGTCTGGCGGACGCGGACGCGGACCTCCCCGGGCTGCGGATCCGGTGTCGGGATGTCCCTGATCGCGAAGCTTCCCGGGGCATCGTAGACAACGGCTTTCATGCTGCTCCTTCGGCGAACGGGGCCGGGACGGGCCGGGTGGACCGGCGAACCCGGACGAGGCCGGGGAGACCCGGACGGGCCGGGCCCGGGACTCACTCCCGGGCTGGATCCCCCTGCCTGCTGAGCATGCGACCCAGTAGGCCGTGAGCCCTCGGGCTGCCGCCGCGCAGGGCGGCGGCGCGCCGCTGCTGGTCGACGTAGACGGCGGCGATGAGGACGGCGCCGACCACGACCTGCTGCCAGAACGGCTGGACGCCGATGATCACGAACCCGTTCTGCAGCGTGGCCGGGATGAACACCCCGATGACGCTGCCGAGGATGGACCCGTAGCCGCCGAACAGGCTGGTGCCGCCGATGACCACGCCGGCGATCACGCTCAGGTTGGTCGCGGTCTGCCCGCCGATCGTGGTCGACTGGAAGAACGCCAGGTTGAGCCAGCCGGCGAAGCCGGCCAGCAGGCCGGACAGGGCGTAGACCCTGATCAGGTGACGGGGGACGTTGACGCCGGCCCGCCGGCCCGCCTCGGGGTTCGAGCCGATCGCGTAGGTATGCAGCCCGAACCGGGTCCGGTGCAGCAGTACGATCCCGAGCACCACGATGACCGCGGCGATGACGGCCAGCCACGGTATCTCCCCGACGATGTTGCCGAAGCCGACCGAGTTGACCATGACGGTCGGGACGTTGCGCAGGTCCACGCCGCCGGTGATGACCTCGGCCAGGCCGAGGGCCATCCCCAGGGTGCCCAGGGTGACGATGAGCGGCGGGACCTTGGCCCGCGCGACCAGGAACCCGTTGAGCAGCCCCCAGGCGAGCCCGCAGCCGATGGCCACCAGGGCGCCGATGATGGCCGAACCCCAGCCCTGGCCGCCGCCGATGTTGGCCATCACCTTGTCGGCCACAACCCCGCTGAAGACCAGCACGCTGCCGATCGACAGGTCGATGCCGCCGGTGATGATCACGAAGGTCATCCCGACGGCCAGGACCGCCAGGATGGCGGTGTTCTGCACGATCCCGCGGATGTTGAACACGGTCAGGAAGGCGCTGGGCTTGAGGATCGAGAAGATGACGACGATCACGGCCAGCACGATGATGATCTGCAGCGCCTGCAGCCGGGCCAGCCGCGCGAGCCGGCCGGTCGGTTCTTCCTCGGTCGGCGCCGCGCCGGCCGGCGCGGCGCCATCAGGAACAGGGGGCGGCACGGTCGTCTGCTCGGTCATGACTGGATCTCCCGCATCCCGTTTTCCTGCGTCCTGTCATCCTGGGTCACGGCGCCGGTCATCGCCCCGACCAGCTCCTCCATCGTCGTATCCTTCGCCCGGAACGTGGCCACCCGGCGGCCGAGCCGCATGACCTGCACGTCGTCGGCGACCTGGAGCACGGCCGGCATCTGGTGGCTGATGAACACCACGCCGAGCCCGCGGTCGCGGACCCGGCGGATCAGGTCGAGAACGCCCTTGGTCTGCACCACGCCGAGCGCGGCCGTGGGCTCGTCGAGCAGGATGACCCGCTTGGCCCAGGCGGCGGCGCGAGCGACCGCGACCGCCTGTTTCTGGCCGCCGGACATGGCGCCGATGCTGCCGGAGAAGTTGCGCACGGTCGCGCCGAGCTCGTCGAAGGCCTTCCTGCTGCCGGCGCGCATATCCGAGTTGTTCATGAAGCCCAGATGCCCCAGCAGGCCCGGCCGCATGATCTCGCGGCCCAGGTACATGTTCTGCACCGGGTTGAGGTGCGGGGCCAGGGCCAGGTCCTGGTACACGGTCTCGATCCCGTAGCGGCGCGCCGCGAGCGGGCCGTCGATGGTCACCGGCTGGCCGTCGACCAGGATCTCGCCCGAAGTCGGCGTCTCGGTCCCGGACAGGATCTTGACCAGCGTGCTCTTGCCGGCCCCGTTGTCCCCGATGAGCGCCGTCACCTCGCCGGCCTTGACCTCGAAGTTGGCGCCCGACAGCGCGCTGACGTGACCGTACACCTTCGTGATGTCGCGTGCTTCCAGCGCAACGCTCATGGAACCACTCCTTATCGACTGCGGCCCTGACTCAGCTGTGCCTCTTCAACCCACTGAATTCAACGCTGATACCGCAACGCGGCCGTAACCGTGCCGCAATGTTTAGCAAGAGGGTCCCTTGTCATGTCACCGATGTCAATAGCTGGAATCAAAACGATACATGCTGCCTGTAGGCCCTGTTCAAGCTCGGTTATAGATCATCTGTCGGATGGTATTGACATCGGTGACATAGCTGCTGCAAGATCAGCCCGTATGTTTCCGAGAGGTTGCCAGAAGCTGAACATGCCGGTCCGCGGGGACACAGCTGCCATCGCAGGACCGGCAGCCGAACCCAGAAATCACGCGAAGGAGCAGGTATGAAGCGGTCTTTGGCGAAACCAGCCGCGGGGGCGACGGCAGTCTTGCTGCTGACCCTCACGGCGGCGGCGTGCTCGTCCTCGAGCTCGTCGAGCGCGGCCGGCGGTTCCACCGCCACCGGCGGCTCGACCAGCGGCAAGTCCTACAAGATGACGTTCATCCAGGGCGTGGCCGGTGACGGCTTCTACGTCACGATGGGCTGCGGCATCCAGTCCGAGGCCAAGAAGCTCGGCAACGTCACCGTCAACATCCAGGGCCCCTCGCAGTTCGACGCCACGCTGCAGAACCCGATCATCGAGTCGGTCACCGCGGCCAAGCCCGACGCGATCCTGATCGCTCCCAACGACGTGTCGGCCAGCCGGCCCCCGATCGCCGCGGCCATGGCCGCGGGCATCAAGGTCGTCCTCGTCGACACCACGCTGAGCGACCCGTCCGGCGCGGTCTCGCAGATCTCCTCGGATAACACGGCCGGCGGGGGCTACGCCTTCAGGGCGATCCAGCAGCTGGTGCCCGGCGGCGGCGAGGTGCTCGTGGTCAACGTGAAGCCCGGCGTCAGCACCACCGACCAGCGCCAGGCGGGCTTCGAGGCCGCGGCCAAGGCCGACCCCAAGTTCAAGTACGTCGGCACGCAGTTCGACCAGGACAGCGCGTCCGTGGCCGCCCAGGTCACGCTGGCGGCGCTGCAGAAGAACCCCGGCATCGTCGGCATCTTCGCGGCCAACCTGTTCTCCGCCGAGGGCGCTGCCACCGGCGTCCGCCAGGCCGGCAAGTCCGGCAAGGTCAAGATCGTCGGCTTCGACGCCGAGCCCGACGAGGTCACCGCGCTGAAGCAGGGCACCGTGCAGGCGCTCATCGCCCAGTCGCCGTACGTGATCGGGACCAACGCGGTGGACCAGGCCTACAAGGCCCTGACCGGCAAGCCGACCACCCCGAAGATCGGCACCAAGTTCACCATCATCACGCAGGCCAACATGACGTCGCCGCAGAGCCAGGCGGCGATCTACAAGACCAGCTGCTGACGACTCGCCGACACCTCTGCTGATCCACCCGGCGGCACGCGGAGATTATCCACCATGACCACCATGCGTGACGTTGCCCGCGTCGCCGGAGTCAGCGCCAAGACCGTGTCCCGGGTCTTCAACGATGACCCTCACGTCACCGAGGAGACCCGGGACCGGGTCCGCTGGGCCATGCAGAAGCTGAACTACGTACCGAACATGCTGGCCCGCAGCTTCCGGGCCGGCGCGGACCCCGCGGTTGGCCTGGCCATCCCCGACATCGCCGACCCGTTCTTCGCCGCGATGACCGCCAGCATCGAGGTGGACCTGGGCGGACGCGGGATGGCGGTCGTGGTGACCAGCCTCCGCCAGGGCGCCGAGCACGAGCGCTCGGCCCTGGAGTCGCTGCTCCGGCGCCAGATCAGCGGCCTGATCGTGGCCGCCGTCAGCCCGGACCAGTCCTACCTGGCCCCGTGGCAGCAGCGGACGCCGGTGGTGTTCGTGGACCGGGCCCCCCGGGGGCTCTCCGGCGTCTACGTGATCGAGGACGACCTGGCCGGCGCGCGCGAGGCCGTCCTGCACCTGGCGAGCCACGGCCACCGGCGGGTGGCCTTCTTCGATATCTCCGCCCCGGTCATGACGACCCGGCGCCGGCTGAAGGGCTACCGGGAGGCCGTGGCCGAGGCCGGCCTGGACGACCGCCCCGACCTCGTCTGCACGTCCGGCGGATCACCCGAGGAATCCGCCGCCAAGCTGGTCGGGCGCCTGGCCGAGCCGGACGCTCCCACCGCCGTGTTCTCCTCGAACGTCCCGTGCACGATGGCGCTCGTCCAGGCCCTGCACAAGGCGGGGCGCACCGACGTCGCCGTGGTCGGGTTCGGCGACGTCCCGCTGGCCGCGGCGCTGTCCCCGGCGATCACCGTCATCGACCAGGACCCGGCCGGGCTGGGGCGCATCGCGGTCGAGCGGCTCCTGCGGCGCATCGAGGACCCCGGCGCGCCGGTGCGCCGCCGGACGGTCCTCCCGGTCCGGCTGATCCCGCGCGGCTCGGGCGAGCTGCCCCCGCGAGCCTGAGCGAGAAGGGGAGAAGACCATGAGCGAGCCAGGGCCAGGGCAGCC
>DAIOWL010000430.1:0-4537 GCA_036758545.1 Streptosporangiaceae bacterium
GCTCAAGCCCGAGCTTGCCGGCCAGTTCGGTGTAGATGAGCAGCAGCTCCCAGTACGTCTGTACCTCCCTGATCGCCTGCGGGTCGCCGGGTGAGGTGCCAGGATGCTCCGGCGCGTACACCGTGTGCCGCCGGGCCAGCCGGTCGAGGAGCGGCGGCCAGGCCAGGCCCGCCAGCGAGTGGAAGAACAGCAGCGGCGGCCCGTCACCCGCGATCGTGACGTGCAGCCTCAGCCGGCTGTCCCACACCTCGACCGTCTCGTCCCGCACGCCGTCCGGACCCGCCGCCATCACACTGCACCCTGGCTCGCTGCGGCGCGCGGCCACCACTGGTTCTCCCAGCCCTCGTCGTCCCAGACCGGCCGAAGCCGCGGCAGCACCTCCTCGGCGAACAGCGAGATGTTCTTCTCGGTCAGCTCGCGCGGCATCGAGCCGTTCTGCAGCATCACCAGCAGGTTGCCGATCCTGAACTCGCGCACGAACGCCTCGATCTGGTCGGCGACCGTGGCCGGGCTGCCCACGATCGCGACCTGGCTGTCCACGATCTCGGCGTAGGTCGCCGTCTTCATCCGGGAGAGCATCCCGGCCGGGCCGGTGCTGCGGAGCATGCCCTCGATGGCGGCGGGCTCGGCGTAACCCGGCACCGCCATGGCGGTGTGCGGGATCGCGCCCAGGCCCGACCGGTAGTGCGCCTCAAGGTGCCTGGCGTACTCCCGCTCGGCCCGCTCGTCGGTCTCGGATACGGCGACGACCTGGAGGAAGGCCAGCCGGTACGGGTTGCGGTCGCGGCCCAGCTCGTCGGCCAGCTCCCAGTAGCGGTCGAAGACCTGCCGCCCGGTGAGCTTCGGCCCGTCCCAGCTCAGGTACACGAAGACGTAGTCCTGCTGCAGGATGTCCCGCAGCGTCCCGGGCGAGCCGGTGCCCGGGATCCAGATCGGCGGATGCGGCTGCTGGACCGGCCGCGGCCAGATGTTCACCTGGCCGTACTTCTCGAAGCGGCCGTTCCACGGGAAGGGCCGCGGCTCGGACCACGCCTTCAGGATCAGCTCGCGGTGCTCGCGGTAGCGCTCGCGGGTCTCGACCGCGGGCAGGGACGCGTTCAGGTTCGCGTCGTAGCTGAGCCCGACCGGGAAGCCGGCGATGAGCCGGCCGCCGCTGACGCAGTCCAGCAGCGCGTACTCCTCGGCGATCTTCAGCGGCTCGCGGGTCTTGCCGAGCGAGCGGCCGAGCACGGTGATCGCCACGTCGAGCTGTTCGGCCCGCGCGGCGCAGGCGACCGCGGAGGCCAGCAGGGTCGGGTTGGGCGAGATGTCGTACGAGGACTGGCTGTGCTCGGTCACGCAGATCCCGTCGAAGCCGGCCCGGGCGCCATGCATCAGCTCGGCGTAGGCGGAGAAGAGAGATTCGGTCATCCGCGCCGGCTCGACCACCTCGTAAGGCGCCGTCACCACGGAGTTGTGCTGGTTCTCGAAGCCTTCGGGCATATACCGGTACGGCACCTGCTCGAACAGGCTGACCTTCATCTGTCTGCCTCCGGGTTATCGTTTCCTGGCCACCCCGCACCACGCCGTGACCAAAGGCGGGCTCAGCGCTCCCGGCTCGGGCCGCCACTGCTGGGGCTGGACCACACCAGGCTCGACCAGGTCGAGCCCGTCGAAGAAGCGCGTGATCGCGGACCGGTTGCGCATGGTCGCGACCGGTCCGCTCATCCGCTCGTTGACCCGCCTCGTCATCTCCGCCATCTGCGCCGCGCGGATGTCGCTGGCCGGATGCGCCAGCACCAGGTGGCTTCCGGACGGCAGGGCGCCCATCAGCTCGGCCACGATGTCGTACGGGTCGTCATCGTCGGGGATCAGGTGCAGGATGATCAGCAGCATCAGCGCCACCGGCGCGCCGAAGTCCAGGGTCCGCGCCGCGGCCGACACGATGGCCGCGGTGTCCCGCAGGTCCGCCTCCACGTAGTCGCACGTGCCTTGCGGGGTGCTGCTCAGCAGGGCCCGGGCGTGCAGCAGCACGATGGGGTCGTTGTCGGCGTACACGATCCGCGCGTCCGGGGCGACCTCCTGCGCCACCTGATGGGTGTTGCCGGCCACCGGCAGCCCGGTGCCGATGTCGAGGAACTGCCGGACGCCGCACTCGCCGGCCAGGTACCGCACAACCCGGGCCAGGAACGCCCGGTTCGCCCGCACGTCGGTCTTGGTCCCCGGGTTGGCGGCGATCGCCTGCTCGGCCGCCTCCCGGTCGGCGGCGAAGTTGTCCGTGCCGCCCAGCCAGTAGTTGTAGACCCGGGCCGGGTGGGCGTGCCGGGTATCGAGCCGCGGCAGGTCATCGCCGGACATAGCGGTGATCCTAGCGCCGACCGCAGTAATAGGTGATGGCGCAGGCGGGTACACCGTCAGGACCGTACCGGCGTCAGGGAGGCCAGATGCGTATCACCGATGTGCTTCGCGGTAAGGGCACGCAGGTAGTCACCGTCCCCCCGGACACGAAGGTGCGCCGCCTGCTGGAGATTCTCGCCGAGCACGGTATCGGCGCCGTCGTCGTGTCGCAGGACGGCGTCTCGGTCGGCGGGATCGTCAGCGAGCGGGACATCGTCCGGGCGTTCGCCAAGCGCGGCGCCGCCGTGATGTCCGAGCCGGTGACGGCCATCTACACGGCCGAAGTCCACACGATCACGCCGGACACCTCGCTCGACGAGGTCATGCGGATGATGACCGAGCGGCGGGTGCGGCACGCCCCGGTCGTGACCGACGGCGCCCTGCGCGGGATCGTGAGCATCGGTGACGTGGTCAAGAACCGCATCGACGAGCTCGAAACCGAACGGGCGCACCTGACCGACTACATCACCGGCACCCGCTAGCCTGCCCGCCCGGTGGCGCACGGGCGCGTCGCCCTGGTAACCGGCAGCTCGCGCGGCCTGGGCGCCGAGATCGCACGACGCCTGGCCCGGGACGGATTCGCCGTCGCGGTCAACGGCCGCCCCGGCGACGACGGGGTGGCGGCCGTCGCCCGGGCCATCCAGGGCGACGGCGGTATCGCCGCGGGCTTCGGCGCCGACGTCACCGCCGAGGACCAGGTGAACAGCCTGGTCACCGCGATCACCAGCACGTTCGGCCCCATTGATGTGCTGGTCCTGAACGCCACCGGCCCGCAGCCCGAAGCGCCGGTGGCCGAGGTGGGCTGGGCCGATCACGCCGCCCAGCTGGACTTCTTCGTCAAGAGCCCGGTGCTGCTCGGCCGCGCGGTGCTGCCCGGGATGCAGGCCCGGCGGTACGGCCGCATCGTCAGCATCGACTCCGAGGTCGCGCACCGGCCGCCGCCGGGGCGGTCCGCCTACGCGGCGGCCAAGAACGCGCAGATCGGCCTGACCCTGAGCTGGGCTCGTGAGCTCGCCCCGTTCGGCATCACGGTGAACACGGTCGCCCCGGGCTTCGTCCCGGTGGAACGCCACGCGGACGTCCCCCGGGAGGTTCTGCAGGCCTATCTCGCCTCGGTGCCCGCCGGGCGGATGGGAACCCCCGGCGACATCGCCCACGCGGTGAGCTTTCTCGCCTCCGACGGCGCCGGCTTCGTCACCGGCCAGCGCATCGTGGTCGACGGCGGTCGCAGCCTCGGCCCCTGACCCCGCGATTCCTTTCCCGGCCCATGCCGGTCTGCATGGGCTGAGGAAAGGAGAAACCGCGATGGTAAGCAAGCAGTCCGAGGCGGTCCGGAAGCACTGGGAGGCAGCCCGGCTGGCCATGACGCAGCCGGAGGTAGAGGGACCCGACAACGAGTCGTGGGGAGACCTCACCGCCGAACCGCGCGAGGTCGACTACACCGAGGTCGAGGCGGGCGGCCGGCCCGCGATGTGGCTGGTGCCGAAGAGGGCCCGAACGGACCGGGTGCTTCTCTGCCTGCACGGCGGGGGCTTCGTCGGCGGGTCGATCTACACGCACCGCAAGATGTTCGGCCATCTGGCCAAGGCCGCCGGCGTACGGGCGCTGCTCGTGGGGTACCGGCTGCTTCCCGAAGGCGGCGGCTACCCGGTCCCGGTCGACGAGGGCGAGGCCGCCTATCGCTGGCTGCTGGAGCAGGGCACCGAACCCGGCCACATCGCCTTCGCCGGCGATTCCGTCGGCGGCTGGCTGGCGATCACCGTGCAGCTCCGCGCCCGGTCCCGGGGCCTCCCGCTGCCCGCCGCGGCCCTGCTCATGTCGCCGGTCAGCGACCTGGAGGTCACCGGCGAGTCGTATGACACCAACTCCGGCACCGATCCGCTGTTCCGCCGGGACTTCGTGCGCGAGCTCATGCGGGGCTTCCTCGGCCCGGCGGGTGATCCCCGCGATCCGCTGGCCAGCCCGCTGCACGCCGACCTGACCGGCCTCGGCCCGGTCTACATCCAGGTGGGCGGCGACGAGGCGCTGCTCGACGACGCCCGCAGCCTGGACGAGCACGCCAGGAAGGCCGGCCTGGACACCAGGCTCGACGTCTACCCCGGCATGCTGCACACCTTCCAGATGGCGGCCGGCCGTGCCCCCGAAGCCGACGACGCCATCC
>DAIOWL010000430.1:4637-6206 GCA_036758545.1 Streptosporangiaceae bacterium
AATGTCAAGGATCATCCACCGGCATTGGCCGGGCAATCCGGATGCCCCGTCGCGCCGCGGGAGAGGCTCCTGCGACTACGAGTCGTATGTTCCTGACCTGCTGAACGGCAGGCATTTCACTCTCGACGGTGACATAGCCGCTGACGCGACTGCGGCGGAGACCGCCATCACCAGGTTGAACGCGGAGGCGCTGGCCTTGGCGGATACCGAGGCCCTGGCGAGGCTTCTGCTGCGCGCCGAATCTGTCGCGTCCTCCCGGATCGAAGGGCTCGAGATTGGCGCCAGACGCCTGCTCCGTGCCGAGGCCGCCAGGGACCTGGGCGAGCGAACCGGTGATGCCATGGCCGTCGAGGTTCTCAGCAACATCGATGCGATGAGCGCGGCCATTGGCGAGGTCGGGCCGGGGGATCCGATCAGCGTCGCTACTTTGCTCACGTTCCACCAGCGTCTGCTAGCCAATGCGCGCCAGGCGCAGCTCGCCGGAAGACTACGGGAGAAGCAGAACTGGATCGGGGGTAGCGACTACAACCCCTGCGCGGCGGCGTTCATCCCGCCTCCGCCCGGACTCGTGCCTGAGCTGATGGAGGACCTGTGTGCCTTCTGCACCAGCGAGACGTTGCCCGCGGTCGCCCAGGCCGCAATCGCGCATGCTCAATTCGAGACCATCCACCCATTTGCCGATGGCAATGGCAGGACAGGCCGTGCGCTCATCCAGCTGGTCCTCCGGCGCCGCGGACTGGCCACCCGGGTACTGCCGCCCGTCTCCCTAATCCTGGCTACCTGGGCCAGCGACTACGTTGACGGCCTAACGGCAACCCGCTACCGCGGACCGGCAACGGGTAAGAATGCCCAGGCGGGCCTGAACCTGTGGGTGGGACGATTTGCGGGCGCCTGCATACGCGCGGTCCAGGACGCGGCATCCTTCGAGGAACGCATCGAGCAGATCCAGTGCCAATGGCGTACCCAGCTTGGCAGCGTGCGAAAGAATTCTTCTGTCGATCTGCTGATCAGGTCGATCGCCGGAGCCCCCGTCCTCACCGTGGGCGGAGCCGCTGCGCTTATCGGTCGCAGCTATCCGCAGGCCAACGCGGCTATCGAGCGCCTGGTGTCCGCTGGGCTCCTGTCCCAGATCACCGTAGGCCGAAGGAACCGCGCCTTCGAAGCCCCGGCGATCGTCAACGCTTTTACCGACCTGGAGCGCCAGCTCGCAAGTCCCGACGGCGAAACCCGCACTTCTGAGCCCATCCGCCCTGTACCGCCGCGACGGCCAGTATCTTATTAAGGCTTATGTCAAAAATCCTTAATAAGGATAACCCGTGTTAAGGGTTAACCCATAGCACCGCCTCCGGCGGGGCTGGTTCAGGACCGCGGCAAGGTCGTCATCACCAGCGCGACCGCCCGGGGGGCTGGCCAGGTGCTGTCCAGGGGAACTTACGGGCGCGACGCGGCCTCCTGGCGGGTGATCGTAGGGTAACGCCACCTGTGAGAGGGGATCTCATGAACGCATCGCCCACCCCGCAAGGCCCCGGCTCGGTCTCCGGCGCGCCGAATCTCCCGGCCGGCTTCACC
>DAIOWL010000431.1:0-6205 GCA_036758545.1 Streptosporangiaceae bacterium
CCCGGCCAGCACGTGCTGCCACAGCGGCACCGGCCGGTGCTCGTCCACGATGACCTCGGTGCCGCCGCGAACCTGATCCAGCCATTCGCCGAACTCCTCGGCGTTGCTCACCGTCGCGGACAGCGCCACCACCCGGACCGATTCGGGCAGGTGGATGATTACTTCCTCCCACACCGCGCCGCGAGACCTGTCCGCCAGGTAGTGCACCTCGTCGAGCACGACGTAGCCGAGGCCGGACAGCGCCAGCGACCCCGTGTACAGCATGTTGCGGAGCACCTCGGTGGTCATCACCACCACCGGCGCGTCGCCGTTGATGCTGTTGTCCCCGGTGAGCAGGCCTACGGTGCGGCTGTCGTAGCGGCGCACCAGGTCGGCGTACTTCTGGTTGGACAGCGCCTTGATCGGCGTGGTGTAGAAGCACTTGCGGCCCTGCGCCAGCGCCAGGTGCACGGCGTACTCGCCGATCACGGTCTTGCCGGAGCCGGTGGGCGCGGCCACGAGCACGCCGTGGCCCGCGCCGAGCGCACGGCACGCCTCGACCTGGAAGGGGTCGAAGTCGAAGTCGTAGAGCGCGCGGAAGCCGGCCAGTTCCGGATCAGCCTTCCGGTCGCGGAACGCGGCGTACCGCTCCGCCGGAGTGGTCATGGGTTCCAGGTTAGGCCCTCGCCCGGGTCACCGGCGCAGGCGCTAGTTGAGATGGCTGTCGCGGCTGCCCGCGTCGTCCAGGTCGAGCGGGGACAGTTCGTCGTCGGCCAGGCCGGCGTACGGGTCCGGGTGCAGCCGGGCCTGGCGGCGGTCGTGGCGCCAGATGATGAACTCGGCCACCTCGACCAGCGCGACACACGCCCCGCCCAGGATCAGCATGGTGATCGGGTCCGGGCTGGGGTTCGCGATCCCGGCGATCAGGAACACCACGAAGATCAGCACCCTGCGCCACTTGCGGAACCGCTCGTGGGTGAGGATCCCGGCCAGGTTCAGCATGACGATCAGCAGCGGCAGCTCAAGCGCGATCCCGAACGCCAGCAGCATCGTCATGACGAAGCTCATGTACAGGTCGACCTGGATCAGGTTCGACACGCCGTGCGGCGTCAGGGCGAGCAGGTAGTGCATGGACCGGCCCAGCGAGATGTAGGCCAGGACGTTGCCGAGCAGGAACAGCGGGACGGCGGTGGCGAGGAAGATGTGGCCCCACCGCTTCTCCCGGGCGTACAGACCGGGCGCGATGAACGCCCACAGCTGGTACAGCCACAGGGGCGAGCTGAGAATGATCCCGACGATCAGGGCGACCTTGACCCGGAGGTAGAACGCGTCCAGCGGCCCGTTCAGCACCAGCTGGTTGACTCCCAGATTCTGGCACCCCGTGTATCCGCGGATATGCGCCGAGCACAGCGGGTGCTCGATGATGCGCCAGACCGGCTGGAAGAAGATGAAGCCGACGATCATCCCGGCGATGAGGCCGAGGGCCATCTTGACCACGCGGTTGCGCAGCTCGCGCAGGTGGTCGAAGAGCGGCATCCGCCCCTCGGGGTTCTGCCGCCGCTGCGCGCGCACGTACCGCTCACCGACGACACGGGCGCCCTGAATGGCACCGGGGAGTTTCGCCATGACCGCTTCCGGCAGAAGGCCTAACTAGCTGGGCTGCTGGGTCCGCTGAGGCTCAGCCGTCGAACCGGCATTAGCCGGGGTGTCCATGGTCGCGGAGCGCTGGAGGTCGCGGATCTGCTGCTGCAGGGCGTCGATCTGGCCCTGCTGGTCCGCGGGCGGCGCGGCGGCCGGCGCCAGCTGCGCCTGCGGGAACTGGGTCGCGCTGTCCTTGGGGGCAGAGCCCGGCTCCTCTTCGTGGTGCAGGTCGCTGACTTCCTTCTTCAGGATGCGCATGGACTGACCGAGGGACCGCGCCGCGCCCGGCAGCTTCTTGGACCCGAACAGCACGATGATTACCACGGCGACGATCAAGATCTTCCATGGGCTGTCGAACAGGTCACCAATCATGAGCGTCCTCTTTAGCGCCGGAGACGTCCTTCTCGGCCAGAGTCTACACGTCACCCATCGCGGTCACTGTTTCCGCGGACTCTTCCGTCCGAGCCGGGCTTACCCTGCGATAATACGACATAGTTCGCAAGAGCGGCGTTAGCTGCCTCATGCACCCCGGACACCAGGGACGGCGGTGAGACGACCCGGCCGTCCTCGCCGAGCCGCAGCGCCAGCCGCCGCACCCAGCCCGTGTCCGGGGTGCGCAGGGTCACCCGCAGCCGGCCGTCCTCCAGGTCCGCCACCGACTCGCACGGGTAATACTCCGCCACCCAGCGCCCGGCGGCGGACAGCTCGAGCTCGACCAGCGCGTCGTCCGGCGACGGCCGGAACAGGCCCTGGTCGACGTCGACCGGCTCGGCCTCGGCGGGCGGCGCGGACGGCACGTCGAGCACCTCGAGGCCGAGCACCCGGTCCAGCCGGAACAGCCGCACCCCCTCGGCGCGCAGGCACCAGCCCTCGAGATAGGGGCGCCCCTCCACCACGAGCAGCCGCATCGGGTCGACGTCGCGCTCGGTCGTCTCGTCCCGGCCCGGGACGTAGTAGCGCAGGTGCATCCGGCGCCGGGCCGAAAGGGCCGCCCGGATCTGCCCGGCGTACTCCTCGGCGTCGTGGTCAGGGATGTCGACCTGCACGGCGACCTGGGCGCTCACCGAGGCGGCCTCGCCGGCCGCGGCCTCGAGCTTGGCGATCAGCCGGGACAGTGCCGAACGGTCCTCGAGCCCGGGCACCTCGGCCAGCATCCGCAGCGCGACCAGCAGCGCGCTGGCCTCGTCGACCGCCAGCCGCAGCGGCCTGCCCATGGACTCGGCCTGGCTGACGACGATCTCACCGCCCTCGTAGGACAGGTCGATCGGGCAGTAGGGGTCGGGGGCGCGCAACTCGACGCACCACAGCAGGTTCAGGTCGTCGACGAGCTCGCGCTCGCTGATGCCGAACGCCTGCGCCGTCTCGGCCAGGCCCACCACCTTCCTGTTCATCACGTACGGCACCAGCGCGAGCAGCCGCTGCAGCCGCTCGGTCGAGGTGACAAGAGCGGTCACGCCAGGACCCCCTTGAGATGGCGGATCACGGCCTCGCGCAGGTCCGGCGGGTCCAGGACGACCACGTCCGGGCCGAACCAGGCGGCATAGTCGGCGAACCAGCCCAGGTCGGCGAACCGCGTGGTGACCAGGTCCCATCCCGGCGCCGACTCGTCGGGCTGCACCGAGACGGCGTGCCTGCGCAGGCCGACGCCGCCCCCGGCCCGCACCCTGAGCAGGGCGGTGTGTTCCTGGGCGGGCGCGGAATCCCAGTCGCGGACCAGCTCGCGCACGTCGGTGCCTTCCGGCACGGTCACCCGGCCGGCCGGGCCGCAGAACTTCACGGCGCCCGCGATCCGGCCGAGCCGGAACACCCGGATGGCGTTGCGCCCCCGGTCCCAGCCGGCCACGTACCAGCGGCCGTGCCGGTTCACCACGCCCCACGGCTCCAGCTCGCGCCGCTGCGGGTCGCTCCGCCCGGCCGCGCGGTAGCTGAAGGTGACCGGGCGGCGGTCCCTGACCGCCTCCCACAGCGGCCCGAAGGCCGGCTCGGGCGTGCCCAGCCGGGGTTCTATGCCCTGCGGCACCGGCGAGTGCTCGTCGCCGCCGTCAGGCCCCTTCGGGTTCTCCGGTCCCGCATCGATGCCGGCGGCGCGCAGCTTCAGCAGCGCCCCGGCGGCGGCGCCGGCCAGCTCGGCCCGCCGCCAGACCCGGGCGGCCAGGCCGAGCACGGCGGCCTCGTCCGCTTCCAGTCGCAGTTCGGGCAACTGGTAGGCCTGCTGCCTGATCCGGTAGCCGGGGTCGTCGTCGAACGGATGGTTGACGCCCGTCTCCAGCGGCACGCCGAGATCGCGGAGATCCTCCTTGTCCCGCTCGAACATCCGCTTGAACAGCTCGTCCTGCTCGGGATAGCCCGGCACGGCCTGGCGGACCTGCTCGGCGGTGAGGTAGCGCGTGGTGGAGAGCAAGCAGACGACAAGGCCGAGCAGCCGCTCGGTCTTGCGCTTGGACATGGTCCCTCCGAAGCCTGGTGTTGGCTCCAGATTATTGTCTCGCAGGTGGTGCTAGTCCGGGGGGAACGACTCATGAAGATGCGTTGGCTAGAGTGCCGGGATGATCACATGGCGGAACGGCACGGTCAGCGGCACGCGCCGCGAATGGCCGGGCGCGGTCGAGCTGGACGTATCGGTAGACGGGGCATCCGCGGAAGCGGAAGAGGAACAGGTGCGGGCGCTGGCCTATCCGGCGCTGACCGGCCGTCCCCGGCCCGGTGACCGGGTGCTGGTCAACACCACCGCGCTCGACCTGGGCCTGGGCACCGGCGGCTACGCCCTGGTGGTCGCGCTCCCCGACCGGCTGCCGCCCGACCCTGAGCTGGCCGGCCACCTGATCAAGGCCCGCTATTCACCGCTCCAGACGTGCGTGCTCGGCGCGGACGAGCAGGGGTCGCCGCACCACGACGTGCTGCGTGACGCGGACGACATCGGCGGGATGCCCGTCGTGGTGGCCGACCTGCACTCGGCTCTCCCGGCGGTGCTGGCAGGGATCTTTGCGACCGAACGGCCGCGGGGGGCTGGGTTCGGGAGGGTCGCGGGGGGCTCCGCCCCCCGCGTGGTGTACGTGATGCAGGACGGCGGGGCCCTGCCGGCCTGGTTCTCGCGTACCTGCGCGGTCCTGCGCGAGGCGGGCTGGCTGGCGGCGACGGTGACCACCGGGCAGTCGTTCGGCGGCGACCTGGAGACGGTGACCGTGCACACCGGGCTGCTCGCGGCGCGGCACGTACTCGGCGCCGACATCGCCGTGATCGCGCAAGGGCCCGGCAACCTCGGCACCGGCACGCGGTGGGGTTTCTCCGGGGTGGCCGCCGGCGACGCGGTCAACGCGACCGCGGCGCTGGGCGGGCGCCCGGTGGCCTCGCTGCGGATCAGCGACGCGGACCCGCGGATGCGGCACCGCGGCGTCTCGCACCATAGCCTGACCGCCTACGGCCGGGTCGCGCTGGCCCCGGCCGACGTGGTGGTGCCCGTACTGGCCGGGGAGTTCGGCGCCCAGGTGACGGCCGAGGCTGCCCCGCTGGGCGGCCGGCACGACCTGGTCACCGTGCCGGCCGATGGCCTCGAGGCGGCGCTGCGGGCGTGCCCGGCCCGGCTGTCCACGATGGGCCGCGGCCTGGACGAGGATCTCGCCTATTTCCTGGCCGCAGCGGCGGCCGGCCGGCACGCCAGCCGCCTGCTGCGCGACGTCCCTAGCTCTGCTTGATCGCGTCGATGATGTCGACCACGAACAGCAGCGTGTCGTTGCCCTTGATGCCGGCCTGGGACGCGCCGGAGCTGCCGTAGCCCTGGGCCGGCGGGATGGAGAGCATCACCCGGCTGCCGATGGTCTGGCCAACCAGGGCCTTGTCCCAGCCTGGGATGACCTGCTCGGGCGACGCGCCGATGGTGAAGCCGAACGGCGAGCCCGACGACCAGGAGGAGCCGAAGACCTTCTTGGTCCGCCAGATGAAGCCGGAGTACTGCGCGATGACGTAGTCGCCCTTGGCCACCTTCGCGCCCTTGCCCTTGACCAGCGTCTTGGTCACCAGGGCGCTGGGCGGCGTGGCGGACGGGAACGTCACCGTGGGCGCGGTGCCCGACTTGGCGCTGACGGTGGGCAGGGTGCCGCCGCCGTTGGACACCTGGGCGCCGGTCGCGCCCGCGGTGTCGGCGTAGGACTTGAGCACGTCGATGACGAACACCAGCGTGGTGCTGCCGGTGATGCCGAGCTGGGAGTTGCCCGAGGTGCCGTAACCCTGCGAGGGCGGGATGACCGCGAGGATGCGGCTGCCGACCTTCTTGCCGATCAGCGCGGACTCCAGGCCGGGCAGCATCGTCCCGCCGATTACCGTCGGGCTGCTGGTGAAGGTGTTGGCCTTGAGCGAGGAGCTCTTGCCCTGCCAGAAGTACAGGACGAAGTTGGCGGCCAGGGCGTCGCTCTTGGTCAGGGTGGTGCCGCTGCCCTGGATGAGGGTCCTGACCGTCAGGCTGTTACCCGGCGTGGCCTTCGGGATGGTCACCTGGGGTGTCTTGTCGAACGCGCCGGATGCGGTAACGGCGGTGTTCGCGCCCGGGGAGGCCGCGGCCGAGGAGGTTGCGGATGATGATGAGGAAGCC
>DAIOWL010000432.1:0-6193 GCA_036758545.1 Streptosporangiaceae bacterium
CCGCCACCCGGCGGCCCTCTCCCCGTCCCGCACGCGGGCCAGCCGGCCGGCGAACGAGACCCGCGCTCCGGACAGCGCCTCGCGCAGTACCGCGATGAACTCACGGACCGTCGCCACCGGCTGGCCGAACGGCCTGCCGTACCAGCCCTCGACGATGATCGGGCTGCTGGCGCCCAGGCCGGCGATGACCCGGCCGGGAGCACAGGAAGCCAGCGTGGCGAAGCCCATCGCGGTGAGCGCCGGGGGCCGGGCGTAGCACCCGACGATTCCGCTGCCGATGCGGATCGAGCTGGTCCGGGCGGCGATCATGCCGAGCAGGCTGAACACCTCGGGCCCGGCGACCTCGCCGGCCAGGACAGCGTCGTACCCGGACCGTTCGGCCAGCTGGGCCAGCGCCACGTACTCCGCAGCCGGCAGTCCGTCCTCGACCGGCAGGGTCACGCCGACCGCCTCAGCCACTGCCTACCTGCCGCCGCACGGCCGCGGTGTCGTACCAGGTGGACAGGCGCCTGATCCGCCCTGATCCTGGAGCCAGGTCGAACACGTCGACCGCGTCGAAGGCGACCGGCCGGCCGGCGGTGGTGCGGCCGGCGAAGGCGACTTCCACGACGACGGTGGACCCGTCCCTGATGTACCGAACGGGCCGGTCCTCGTGCTCTGCGTAGCCTGCGAGCACCTTCGGGTAATAGGCCACGATGTCCTCGCGCCCGTGCCGGGGCCGCGCGCCGGTGGCGACAAGTTCGGCATCCGGCTCCCACAGCCCGGCCAGCGCGGCCCAGTCCTCCGCGTTGACCGCGGCGAAGTACGCGCTCACCGGATCGGTCACCGGGCGAGCTCCGCCCGCAGCTCCTTCAGGGCGGCGAAGGAGTACCTGGCCAGGTCCGGGTCGCCGAACGCCGTGATGTTCCACATCACCAGATGCCGCAGCCCGGCCGCGGCGTACTCGCGGACCTGCGTGGCCACCTGCTCCGGCGTGCCGCAGAAGGCGTAGTGCCTGACCACCGCGGGCGGGATGGCCGCCACGATGCGCAGCGCCTCGTCCCGGCCGACCTCGGTCGGGATGAAGTCGTGGAAGCCCGAGCCTTCCGCCGCCGGGCCCGTTTCCGGCAGCGGCGGCTCCACGCCGAGCTCGCGGAACACCGCGGCGGGCAGCAGCACGCACAGCGCCCGCACCAGCGGCTGCTCGGTCAGCCGTTGCACCGTTGCGTCGTCCGGGCCGAGCAGCACGTAGCCGAGCATCGCCGGCGTGATCGCGTCGGAGTCCCGCCCGGCGTCCCGGGCCGCGGCCTCGATCGTCTTCAGGCTGGCCTGGTATTGCCCGGGTGTCATCTTGGTCGGCAGCCACCCGTCGGCCTTGCGCCCGGTGAGGTCGAGCATCCGGGGCCCGTGCGCCGCCGTCCAGATCGGCGGCCCGGCGCCGAACGGGCCCAGGCCGAGCACGGCCCGTCGCAGCTGGAAGAACCGGCCCTCGAAGTCCACCGGCCCTTCGGCTCCCCAGAGCAGCCGGACCACGTCGATGCCCTCGGCCAGCCGGGCCACCGGCTTGTCCCACGGCAGCCCGTAGGGCCTGACGTTGAGCTGCTCGCCCGAGCCGAGGCCGAGGATGGCCCGGCCGCCGGTGAGATGGTCCAGCGTCAGCATGGTCTGGGCCAGCACCGCGGGGTGCCGGCGGATCAGGTCGGTCACGACCACGCCGACCCGCAGCCGGCTGGTCTGGGCGCCGACCGCGCCCATCATCACCAGCGGGTCGAAGTAGGTGTGCGGGTTGGCCTGGCTGGCCGCGAGCGGCGTCAGGTCCGGGGTCCACAGCGAATCGGGGTGCCACCCCATCAGGTGGTCCGGCCACCAGATCGCGTCGAACCCGTCGGCCTCGGCACGCTGCGCGAACTTCACCGCGGCGGCGGCCGGCGGCATGATCTGCCCGGGAACGCCGAGCTCCAGCCGGACCGCCGCGTCCATCAGTAGCGCCAGCCGTCGCCGAACGTGGCCAGCCGCCGGCCCAGGTAGTCCTCGACCACGGTCACCGCGGCCCGGGCGGCGCGGTCGGTGCCGACGCCCCGGCTGCGGAACGTCTCGCTGGCGAAGTACAGGCCGTCCACGTTGGGCGCGCGCCAGTGCGGCCGGTACATGCCGACCAGCCCGGGCTTCTGGATGACCCCGAACGACGGCTCGAACACCAGATGCCGGCGCCGCCACACCGCGTTGGCGAAGCCCGGCCACATGACCGTGATGCCCTCCTCGAAAGCCAGCATGGTGTCCCGCAGGTATCGCTGGTCTCGGCCCCTCTCCCCGGGAATCACCGCCCCCATCACGTGCAGGTAGGTCCCGGGCGGCGAGCAGGACGGGTCCATCGCGGTCTGGTTGAACATGAACCCGGGGGTGTCTGTGGTCGGCGTGCGCAGCCAGGTGGACAGCTCGCGCGGGTCGTACTGAGTCACCGGCTCCTCGGTGGCCAGGTACAGGCCCAGCCAGGCGATCTTCCACTTGTCCTGGGCCAGGTACTTGATCTGCCCGGTGTACCAGTCCGGCAGTTCCTCTTCCGGGACCACCTTGAGCACATGCCAGACCGGCAAGGTGGAGATCACGCAGGGCGCTTCGATGATCTCTTCCTCGAAGAACTCGTTCGGCAGGACGCGCGGCTGGCGGGCCACGGCGATGCCCTTGACCTCGTGGTTCTCGATGATGACCCGCTCCACCTGGGTGCCCAGGCGCAGCTCGCCGCCGTGCTCGCGGATGGCGTCGGCCAGGTCGGCCCACATGCCGTCCCAGCCCTGCCCCGGCCAGCAGGAGTAGGCGGCCGTGCCCCGCTCGGTGAAGTGCATCTTCCGCACGAACAGGTTGTCGCTGGCCGAATGGTCCCACCAGTTCTCGGTCATGCACTCCAGCACGGTGATGAACTCGAACAGGTCGATCACGCCCTGGTCGCTGGTGTGCTGGTGCAGCCACTGGCGCAGGTTCCGGTCGTCCCAGCGGTCGAGCTCGTCGTACGGCGTGTCGATCAGCGCCGTGATGACCTTCTTCAGCTCGGCCTTGCTGCCCGAGTAGCGGTCCCGCACCGAACCCCAGGCCTGCTTCTCGTGGTCCCAGACCGGCATCTCCGCCGAGGTCGCGCCGTGCACGAGTTCCTTGCCGACGTGCTCGAACACCTTGGTCAGGCCCGAACCGGGATCCTCGATGAGGTGCCCGCCGACGTTCACCTTGAAGCCCTCGTCCGGCACCGCCATGGCCCGGCCGCCCAGTACCGGGCTGCGGTCGGTCACCAGGACCCGTTTGCCCTCCGTGGCCAGCAGTGCCCCCGCGGACAGGCCGGCCGCGCCGGCCCCGATCACCACGACGTCGTAGTCACTCATGCCCAGTCCTCGAGCCCTGGTCCTATCAAACGGTTGTTTTATCTCTATCAGCCCCGGGCGAGAGTGGTCAACGCCGACCTCAATAAGCTGAGGACACTGCCCGGGCAAGCTGATCAGGAGGCCACGTGACGCATCCGCTGCCGCCGCTGGTCGCGGAGCGTCTGCGGGCGCTGCGCGAGCGCCCCGCCGAGCCGACCGACAAGGATTTCGGCTATCCGGTGCTTACGCTGCGCGAGTCGGCGCTGGCGGGCAACCTGGCGGCGATGGCCGCTTTTTGCGCCGGGGCCGGGGTGGAGCTGGCGCCGCACGGCAAGACCGCCATGTCGCCCGAGCTCGCCGCCCGCCAGCTGGCCAGCGGCGCCTGGGGCATCACCGTGGCCACCATCGGCCAGCTGCGGATGTACCGGGCCTTCGGCTTCCCCCGGCTGCTGCTGGCCAACGAGCTGGTGGACGAGCAGGGCATCGCCTGGCTGGCGGGCGAGCTGGCCGCCGATCCCGGCTTCGCGGCGTATTGCTATGTCGACAGCACCGACGGCGTGGCCATCCTGGACCGGGTCCTGACGGCGCACCCGGCCGGGCGCAGGCTCCCGGTCCTGGTGGAGATCGGCCTGGGGCGGACCGGCTGCCGGACCGATGACCAGGCGCTGACGGTGGCCAAGGCAGCCGCCGCGACCGGCACCCTGACGGTGGCCGGGGTGGCCGGGTACGAGGGCACGATCAGCGGCATCGATGCGGGTGCCCTCGATACCGTCGCGTCGTTCTGCCGCCGGCTGGCGAACCTGGCCGGCACCGTGGCGGAGGTAGCAGGGGTCCCGGGTGAGTTCATCGCCACGGCTGGCGGAAGCGTGTACTTCGACGTGGTGGCCCGCGAGCTGACCGCGGCCGGAGCAGGGTTCCCGGACGGGATGACCGTGGTCCTGCGCAGCGGCGGGTACCTCTTCCACGATCACGGGATCTACCAGGCGTCGACTCCCGCCGCCCGCGGCGTGACCGGGGCGCCCGTGCTCCGGCCCGCCCTGGAGCTGTGGGCGCAGGTGGTGTCGCGGCCCGAGCCGGAGCTGGCGCTGCTCAGCGCGGGCCGCCGCGATGTCGGCTTCGACGCGGGCCTGCCGGTCCCATTGCGGGCGCGCAGCCGGGACGGAGGAGCGGCCCAGCTGGCCGGCGCCGCAGTGACCGGGCTCAACGACCAGCACGCCTACCTGCGGCTTGACCCCGGTACCGCACTGGCGCCCGGCGACCTAGTGTGCCTCGGCATCTCTCACCCCTGCACCACGCTGGACAAATGGCGCCTGATCGCGGTGCTGGACGACGAGGACAACGTCATCGACACGGTGCACACTTTCTTCTAGCCTCCAGGTCGGAACACCATGAAGCCCCTGGTCCGGTGTACGTTCGGTACGTGCAGGGGACCACGTTTCTCTCCGTTGTGCGCCAGCTGGCCGCGGCCGAACCGGACCGGCCGGCGCTGACCTATAACGACCAGACGCTGACCCGGGCCGAGTTCACCGAGCGAGTCGAGCGTCTCGCCGCGCTGTTCGCCAGCCGCGGCGTCACCGAGGGCTCGACGGTCACGATCGGGCTGCCGAACTCGATCGGGTTCGTGGAGAGCATGTTCGCGGCGTGGGCCGTGGGCGCGGTACCGCAGCCGATCTCCGATCGTCTCCCGGCCCTGGAACGCGACGCCATCGTGGACCTGGCCGACCCCGCGCTCGTGGTGGGGGCGCCGCCGTCCGGGGGACAGGCGCGGCCGGTCCTGGAGTCGGTGCCACGGGACCTTCCGGCCGGCCCGTTCACCCCCGGCGTCTCGCCCGAGTGGAAGATCATGACCAGCGGGGGCAGCACCGGCCGGCCGAAGCTGATCGGCGCCACCCAGCCCGCGTTGTCCGAGATCGTGGGACCGGCCGGCGCCCTGGTGCACCTGCGCTCCGATGGCTGCGTCCTGATGACCGGGCCGCTCGCCCACAACGGCCCGTTCGTCGCCACCACCTGCGCGATGCTGCTCGGCAACCACGTCGTGCTGATGCCGCGGTTCAACGCGGCCGAGACGCTGCGCCTGGTCGAGAAGCACCGGGTGACCTGGATGCTCCTGGTGCCGACGATGATGCTGCGGATCTGGCGGCTGCCGGAGGAGGTCCGGCTGGCCACCGACGTGTCCAGCCTGGAGGTGGCGTTCCACCTGGCCGCGCCGTGTCCAGCCTGGCTCAAGCAGGCCTGGATCGAGTGGCTCGGCCCGGAGCAGGTGATCGAGCTGTACGGCGGCACCGAACTCCAGGCCGTGACGGTGATCAGCGGCACCGAATGGCTCGCGCACCCGGGGTCGGTCGGCCGGGCCGTGCTCGGCGAGATCGAGATACGCGACCCGGATGGCCGCCCCGTTCCGGTCGGCCGGGAGGGCGAGATCTGGATGCGCCGGGGGCCGGACGCCGCGTCGCCGTACCGCTACATCGGCGCCACCGCGCGCAGCGCCGCCGACGGCTGGGAGTCGCTCGGCGACATCGGCAAGGTGGACGCGGACGGGTACGTGTACATCACCGACCGCCTCGCGGACATGATCCTGGTCGGCGGGGCGAACGTGTACCCGGCGGAGATCGAGGCCGCGCTGGACGAGCACCCGGCCGTGCAGTCCTGCTGCGTGATCGGCCTGCCCGACGAGGACCTGGGCAACATCCCCTACGCGATCGTCGAGCTGTCCGGCCCCGCCTCCGACGAGGACCTGATGGCGCACCTGCGCCGGCGGCTCGCCCCGTACAAGCTGCCCCGGGTCATCGAGCGCGCGACCACGCCGTTGCGCGACGACGCCGGGAAGGTGCGCCGCTCAGCGCTGCGGGCCGAGCGGATCGCCC
>DAIOWL010000433.1:0-6176 GCA_036758545.1 Streptosporangiaceae bacterium
CTGCCTGCGGCGGAACGCCTGCTTGCGGCGGAAATCGCTGATGTTCTTGTTCGCCAGCGTGCCGAGCAGCCAGGCCCGTTGCCGGCCCTCGGCATGCCCGCGCAGCGTCGCCCAGGCCCGCGCCGCCGCCTCGAACGTGTCCTGCACCAGGTCCGCGGCGAGCTCGCGGTCACCGCGGGTCCGCACGCACGCGTGGCCGAACAGCCATCGGTCGTGCGCCGCGAAGAAGGCGCTCAGCTCGGCCACATGACGCTGCGGGATCCTGGGCTCACCGCTATCGTCCATGCCGTACCTCCGCCGGCCGGGCCGGCAGAACCGGGCCGGAGTTCACCGCGCGCATCATGATTATGTAGTCGCGCACCGGCGGCAAAACCTTTAGTCCCTCCCGGTCCGGGCGGGTCAGCCGCCCTGCTTGCGCGACCGGAACCGCTTGCGCAGGGACAGCCGGGTCACCGTGAGCATGACGGCTACCGCCAGCGCGATCAGCCCCGCCACCTGGCCGGTGAGCCCCGGCTTGACAAACGCGATGGCCGAGGAATCGGGGGCGGGCCTGCGCTGCCCGTCCGGTGCCGGGGTCCCCGGCGAAGGGCTGGGCGTGGCCGACGGGTTGATCGCGGGGAACAGGCCGGCGGCGTTGCCGGCCCCGATGAGCTGGCTGGAAGCGCCGTTGAGATCTGGGACCGGGCCGAGCGGCAGCGCGCCCTCGGGCACGACGCCGGCCGGCGACGAACTCGCCGGCGACTTGGCCGGGGCAGCCGAGGCGGCGGTCACGGCGACCGTTTCGGTGGCCGACGGCGGTGTCCATTTCTCCGTGGTGACGATGCTGGCCGTGGCGGTCAGCTTCACCGAGGTGACCGAGGTGGCGCTGGCCGCGACCGGGATCTGCGCCTTGAGCGAGACCGGCTGCTTGTCCGACACGGAGCTGACCGTGCAGCTGGCGGTCCCCGCGCCCTTGGCGCAGCCGCTGGTGAACCTGGGCTTCTGGCCCGACGGCTGGGCGGTGAGGGCCACCGTCACGTCGGTCGCCGAACCGTTGTTCTCGGTCGAGACGCGCACGACGTAGGCCGCCTGGTGGCCGCGGCTGATGCTGGCCTGCGAGCGCTGGACGCTCACGCACAGTTCGGGCTGGGCCGCTGCGCTGGCCGGGCTCGCGCTTGTGCTTGCGCTGCTGCTAGGGCTGCTGTCCGGGCTCGCCGCGATGAACGCGTCGAGGGAGGCAGAGACGGTGGCCGTCGCTGAGCTCTGCGACGACGACGCAGACGCCGAACCTGCCTGCGACGGCGAGCCCGTAGGCGATGTAGACGCTGAACCGGTCCCGGACGGCGAGCCCGTGGCCGACGTAGACGCCGCTGCCGACGACGGCGAACCTGAACCCGGGCTCGGGCTCGGGTTCGCACTCGATGGCGAGGGTGAAACCGGCGTCTTGCTCGACGTGCTGCCCGACGCCGGGGCGGTCGGAGAGGCGGAAGGCGACGTGGACGAGCCGGAAGGCGACGGTGACGGTGACGTCGTCGGGCTGGAGCTCGACGGGTGTGGCGTGGGCGTGCTCGTCGTCGGCAGCACCTCGCACGTGGTGTCGGTGTTGGCGCTGGCGGTGCTGCTTGTGCTGGCCGTCGTGCTCGCGCTCGCAGTGGTGCTCGCGCTGGCGGACGTGCTCGCGCTCGGCGAGGCCGCGCCGGGCTTAACCGTGCCCGCCCGCGCGGCGCCCGCCCAGCCCGCGAGCACGCCGAGGGTCAGGAATCCCCCGGCTAGCAGGCTCAGTACCGCGGCTCGTACGTGCGCCAGACGCATGAATATCGCCCTGTCTACGCTTCTCATCGAGGCTACTGTGTGCTCTTTGTGGGGTTCGGAGGCGACTGGGTGACGGATGGGTATGAATAGTCTTATCCGGTGCCGGGCGAGTTATGCCTCTGCCCCCCATTCCGGTCACACCTCGGTCGCCCCGGCGGTCCGGCGGCCCTGCCATGTCATGTGACGATCCTCTCCCCCCGATCGGTTCCCCACATCGGCGCGAATCTGCCCACCCAGGTGATTTCATGCCGATCCCGGACACGACGATACGCGATGATCCCGAACGCCCTTAGCCGCGAGGCCCACCCGTCCCGTCCCGCGCCCCAAGCAACCAGACTCAGGTCACGCTGGCATCGTCAGCATCACGGTCCGTGCATACTGGACCAGGTAGAACGCCATGAAACCCCAAATCCAGTGCGTTCTGACGCAGTGGATCCCCGGTTTCACTGCGTCCGGCAGCGGACCGACCGCGATCCATGGTCAGGCCCAAACTCCGGCCGCGATGCGGTGCCGAGTCCCCTGGTCACTTTCGTCTCAGCGGACGCTCCTGGGAGCGTGGCCGGCCCGCGAGTGAGGCCGGGATATCGAACACTACCGTCGAATCGTCATCCTGAGCAGCAGTAGCCTTCCCAGACGCAGGCGGCTCCGCAGCAGCTGGGGCTCCCGCAGCAGCAGGCGCCCCTGTAGTCATAGTGGCCTCACCCGCAGCCCCGCCCAGCGACCACGGAACGGCGGCGGGGCCCCACGGAGGCTTGCCCCTGGCCACGGGCTTGGCCGCGGGCTCGGCGTCCGGCGCAGCCTCCCGCGCATGCGCAGCCTCCGGAGCACGCGCAGCCGCAGCCGCACCCGATGCGGCATGCCCAGCCGCAGCCGCAGCCGTAGCCGCACGCGCAGCCTCCCGCTCACGCCCGCGCGCACTCCCGCGCGGAGGCGCGGGCGCCGGAACCGGGTCGGCAACATAGTCAGCCGGCTTGGTCTCGTCGTACCCGTCCTGCAGGCCGAACCCCTTGAATGCCACGCTCAGCACGGCCGACACGGCCAGGTTCAGGAGAAGCGCGGTGATCGCGATATAGGTGGTGTGTCCGAACACGGGCGCGGCGGACGCGCCGAAGTGTGCCTGGCCCCCGCCGGTGGTGCGATACGCCTGGACCGTTCCGTAGGCCATCCCCGCCATCCAGCCGATGATCAGCGCGGCGCGGTGGAACCAGCGGGTGAACAGGCCGATCACGACGGACGGGAACGTCTGCAGGATCCAGATCCCGCCGAGCAGCTGCAGGTTGATCGAGAACGTCTTGTTCAGCTCGAGCGCGAAGCCCAGCGCGCCGACCTTCATCAGCAGCGAGGCCAGCCGCGCCACCCGGGTCTCCTCGGCCGCGCTGGCGTAGGGCCGGAAGAGCTCCTTGTAGATGGTCCGGGTGAACAGGTTCGCCGCGGCGATGGACATGATGGCCGCCGGGACCAGCGCGCCGATGATGATGGCCGCGTCGGCGACGCCCGCGAACCAGCTCGGAAACATGGTGGAGAACAGCAGCGGTACGGACAGCTGGGCGTTGCCATGCCCGGCCACGACGCCGGCGTTCACGGCCGGCACCGCCCGTGCCATGTAGCCGAACAGCGCGATCAGCCCGAGTACCAGCGTGTAGGCGGGCAGCATGGCCGCGTTGCGCCGGATCACGTCGCGCCGCTTGGCCGCGAACAGCCCGGTGGCCGCGTGCGGGTAGACGAACAGGGCCAGCGCGGAGCCGAGCGCCAGGGTGGCGTAGGCCCACTGGCCGGCCGGCAGCACCACGAGGTTTCCGTACGGCTTGCCGGTCGTCGGGTTCACCGACTTCAGGTGGGCCGAAGAGACTCCGAAGATGTGTCCCCAGCCGCCGATCCGGCTCGGGATATACAGGATCGCGACGATGACCGTCACGTAGATCAGGGTGTCCTTGACGAACGCGATCAGCGCGGGCGCGCGCAGCCCGGCCAGGTAGGTGTAGGCCGAGACGACCGCGAACGCGATGATCAGCGGCAGGTCCCTGATGAAGACGTTGCTCGAGTTACCGCCGACGCCCAGCACGGTCAGCACCGACTGGATGCCGACGAGCTGCAGCGCGATATACGGCATCGTGGCCAGGATCCCGGTCGCCGCCACCGCGAGCCCCAATCCCTGGGACCCGTGCCGCCCCCGGACGAATTCGCCCGGGCTGACGTAGCCGCGCGCGCGGGCGACCGACCACAGCCGCGGCCCGAAGACGAACACGATCGGCCACACCATGATCGTGTACGACAGCGCGTAGAACCCCGCCGCCCCGGCCGCGTAGACCAGGGCGGGCACCGCGATGAAGGTGTACGCGGTGTAGATGTCGCCGCCGAGCAGGAACCAGCTGACGAACGTGCCGAACCCCCGGCCCCCCAGACCCCACTCGTTCAGGTGCATCGGGTCCTCGGCCGGGCGCCACCGGGCCGCGGCGAAGCCGATGCAGGTGACGACCAGGAACGAGACGATCACGATCGTGAAGGCGACGCCGTCCAGGTGGTTCATCGCCGCGCCTCCTCACGCTCGCGCTCACGCTCGCGCGCCAGCGCGGCTGACTCGGTCCGCAGCAGCAGATAAGAGATCCAGCACAGGAACGCGGTCACCGGCACCAGGATGAGCTGGTACCAGTAGAAGAAGGGGAAATCCCCCAGCTTGGGCAGCAGGTGCGCGTAAATGGGGACCCATAGCGCGCCGCCGATCGCGACGGCCAGCATGACCGTGACCGTGACCTTGATGGCCGGGCTCTTCGTCGGGGGTGCATGACGTACCATCGCAGCCTCACAGCAATCAGATTCACGGCAGTCCGGCCCACCCCGGTCACCGCGCGTGAAAACCCCACCCTTGAATGCCTCACTATGGTGCCCGACAGAGAGCCATGCCAGAGGGCTTTTCCGGGCATTAATGGCAAATAGCCCAGAATTGATTCGGCTGGCACTCTCTGCCACCGGTCTAGGTGGCAGAGGTGGTCACGGACCGCGACCGATTAGAATCAGAAACAAGAACAAGGGCCCGAACGGGCCTCCGGACTGCCCTTACTGACCGGAATGTCGTCATTCCCTAGGTTCGTCCTGCTTGTGCCTGTTCTCTATTCGAAGTACCAGTTTGCGTGCGTACACAAACAATAGCCGATGGATTCCCCGACATCCGTGAACAGAGACGCTCTTAAGCGGAATGCGTGCTCCCGCGCACTCTGCGCAAGCGAACCGGCCGGGGCCTTCCACCGTGCCGTCCGAGATTCAGTCTGATTTCCGTATTTCTCCCGTGCCAGAATTACGTCGGCAATGTGCAATTCCCGATGCCAACCCTTCGATGCGGACGCGACCGCCCCTCTCTGAGCCAGATAGCTCAGTCCAGGGCCGAACCCGCAAGGATGCCGGCCGCCATGACTGCACTCCCCAGCACGATATTGCGGCGTACCAGCCTGATCACCGGCAGCCCGGTCAGCCATGCCGCGAACCAGCCCGTCAGCCCGAGGGCGAAGAGGATGGCGACGAACGTCAATGCCAGCAGCTCGCCCCGAGGCAGTCACGTCATCGCTGCGAGCGGAATGACGGCGCCGATGCCGTAGCAAAGGCCTGCGTCAAAGCGGCGGGGACAGCCCCGCTCGTGGGCCCGAGAGCCTCGAGACGCAGTTCTGCGTCCGCGTGGGCAGCCACCGGATCCAGTTCGGTAAGCGCTTCGGCGACTAGGCGTGCGAGTCCCGGGTTCAGGCCCTTGGCCTCGTAAATTCCGACGAGTTCCTCGAATTCGCCTGCGGGATCCGCCTCAATGCTCGCCCGCTCCGCTTCGAGCAGCGCACGGTCCATCTCCCACTCGGTCCGCACCTCGCTGAAGCGGGGCCCCTGCCGCCGCGGATCCGCCGGCCACATGACCACCGCACCGGCCAACAGCAAGGTCCTAGTCGACGCGCCCGCGCTGATAAAGCCCTCCGCGATGTCGGCAGCCGAAGTAATGCCGTCGTTGACGTCAAGAATCGATGCCCGAGCGTGATAGCGGAGGGCTTCAAGATTGACCCTGTTGATGCTGCCCCCACCCGGCTCACAAGGGCCATTGAACCATCCCACGTCCCCGCACCCGGCCGAAGGGGGCGCGGGTAGTTCATCCGTGCGTCTGCCTGCCTGGCGTGCCCACTGCCAGGAGCGACCGTTGGACGCCTCCAGATGCATGCGCTACGACGGCAGGAGTACGGTAAGCTCTCCTACGCTGACGCGGAAGCGTAGCGCAGTGCACGCAAGAAGCGGCCCGTGGACCCAACGTCCGAGGTCAGACAAGTTAAGACAGGCCCCGTTAGCTCAGTCGGCAGAGCGTCTCCATGGTAAGGAGAAGGTCTACGGTTCGATTCCGTAACGGGGCTCCAGCTCAG
>DAIOWL010000434.1:0-6169 GCA_036758545.1 Streptosporangiaceae bacterium
ACGTCAGGCACGTTGCCGTCTTCGCAGAGCAAGGCTGGAGCGACTTCCAGCGGGGCAGGGTCGGCAAGGTGATCGCGGTCCTGCCTGATCTGATTCGGTCGGCTCAGACACTCGAGGATCAGTCGAGCGACGAGGGAGCCGAGGGAGAACGCGCACACTGCCGCCGTTACGTACGGCTTCAGAAACCTCGGCGTCCGTAAATTTAGGCATACAGAACGGACATATCTGTGTAAGGAACGAGTCGGCACGACGTCGGATTGATGTGGCGCTGGCTGGACTTCGAAGGGGAGGCAGCCCGCCTGACCCGACTTGGCTCATTGGGTACCGGAGTCGCAGTGGATGCGGTCGAGGGCGTCGCCGGGGTCGTCGGGTTGGGGGTCGGCCGACGGTGAGAGTGTGGGTGCTGGCACGGATCTGGATGGTCCGGTCTCGGCCGACGGTGCAGGCGAATCTCTTGATAGGCCAGCTTGTCTATTCTTCGACCCGGCAGCAGCCGGGCCGATCCGGGCAGTCCACACGCACACGCCTGATTCGCCGAGCACCCAGAGCAGCTCGGCGAAGTACGGCCCGTCCCTGGTAGCGGGTGTCGGCGCTCACCGGGGGAGGGTCCGACTGATCGTTGACGGTTTGGCCTCGTGATGCTTGACGCTTTCTAGGGTTCGGCTGCAATACCGGGTCGGTGACTGCGCTGGCTGTCCACGATCTCCCTGCGGACTTCTGGCCTGCCGCAGGTCATGGACAGCCTGTTTACCCCGAGCTAGCGTGGTCGGGGGGTTGTCCGGACAGAGCAGCCGGACCGCGCAGAGGGCCGGCCCGGGCAGCCGGAAGGGGGAGCCATGCGAAAGGTCCCTCTGGCAGGTGCAGCTGCAGTACTGGTGCTCGGCCTGGCTGGCGCGGCGGTGATCTCCGTCGCGTCGCAGGCGGCCGGTTCCAGCGCCGCGCCGTCGAAGACGCTCGTCTTCGACGTGGTGTTCAGCCCGTTCTCACCGGTTGCCGCGAACAACGTACGTCCGCCGAACTCTCCTTTTGCGCTGGGCGACGAGCTCACCTTTCACGACCAACTGTTCTCCCGGGGCCACCACGCCGGCGACGAGGTCGGCTCCTGCGTGATCGTCTCAATCCCGCCGGACCCGACGCTGGCCAACTGCGGCCTCGTGGCCCGGCTGCCAGGGGGTAACATCACCGCCCAGTTCCCCGCCACTGCGGGCCCGGCCCCGAAGGACCTGGCGCTGACCGGCGGCACCGGTATCTACCGCAGCATCGGCGGTGACGGGACGCTGGTCGAGTTCGGCAACGGCAAGGGCAGGCTGACGCTCCACGTGCTGAGCCTGGTTCCCCGCGGCGGGGGAGCCTGATACAGCAAGGCTCGGCAGCAGGCGTAGCCCTTCGATGCCGCTCTTGGCGCCTAGCCTCCAGCATGGCCCCTGCGACTGCTTACACGAACTGCCAGGTCCGCACCCATCCTGGCCAGGCCCCGGGCGGTCGCCCTGCCGATACCGCCGCTGGCACCGGTGACCAGCACGGTCCTGCCAGCCATCGGTCCGCGGTGGAGCTGTCCCATGGTCGTGCTCCGTGGTCTGCGCGGCGGCCGGCGCCTCAGATGGTGATGACGATCTTGCCCCGGGTGTTGCCTGCTTCGAGCGCCCGCATGGCCTCGGGGACCTCGCCCAGCGGGTAGGTCCGGCCGATGCGCGGGGTGAGCTTGACGGCCTCGAGCAACTCCGCCAGGGTTTGCAGGTCTTCCTGGTTCTCCTTGGAGGCCAGCATCCGCAGACGCTGGCCCGTGAACCATGACAGCACCGGCGCCCGCAGGTTGCGGAGGAACCCTCCCATCCACCGCCCGCCCCCCTCACCGCCGACAATCACCAGCGTCCCCTTGGGCGTGAGGGCACGCCGCAGCTGCGACAGGGGCCGGCGGCCCGCCGTGTCGATGATGAGGTCCCAGTGGCGCGACCCGTCGGTGACGTCGGCGCGGGTGTAGTCGATCACCTCGTCGGCGCCGGCCGAGCGGACCAGGTCGGCCTGGGTGGTGCTGGCCACCCCGGTCACCTGCGCCCCGAATGCCGTGGCCAGCTGCACCCCGAACGACCCCACCGCGCCGGCCGCCCCGATGACCAAGACCTTCTGCCCGGCTTGGATCTCGCCCACGTCCCGAAGCGCTTGGAGGGCGGCGAACCCAGAGATGGGGACGGCCGCGGCGTGCTCGAAGCTGAGGTTGGCTGGCTTGGCCGCGAGCTGGTCCTCTGGCGCGCTGGCGTACTCGGCGAAGGAGCCGTCGCACCAGCCGAACACCTCGTCACCTGGCTGGAACCGGGTCACCTTGCTGCCGACCGCCTCCACGCGCCCGGCGACGTCCATGCCCAGGACGGGGGTCTTGGGTTTCCGCAGCCCGAGGGCTGGGACAACGATGCGGATCAGGTAGGGCAGGCCGGTCATGACATGCCAGTCGCCCCGGTGCAGGCCAGCCGCCTGGACCTGCATCAGTACCTCGTTGCCGGCGGGCACCGGCCGGTCGATGTCTGCGAGCTCCAGGACATCGGCGGAGCCGTATCGGTCTTGGACGAAGGCCTGCATCGTGGTCTCCCGGCCCGTGACCGGCCTATTGCCGTGGCCGGCCATAACGGCGGTCACAGGCGCGGACGTCGTCGCATTCGGTGCATCCATGGTGGTGCTCTCCTCGATCGGGCGGCGGATCCGTCCTGGGGACGAGCCGGCTGATTCCCCGCAGCGCCCTCCGGGGTCCGGCGGGCTTAGGATGCTGGGCTGGTGCGGTAGGTGGCCAGGGTGCCGGCCAGGGCCTGGTCCAGCGGGGTGGCGTGGACCGCCAGCTTGGTGGCGATCTTGGCGCTGTCGACGATGAAGGGTTCCTGGAACTCGTACTGCAGCTCGAGCAGTTCCCGGACCGTGGGGTTGGTGACGCCGAGGGCTCGAAGGAGGAGTACCGGGGTGCTGCGGAGCTTGGTCTTGGGCTGGCCGGCCAGCCGGTAGATGACCTCGACCAGCTGGCGGGTGGTCCGGGTGCGGGGGTCGTTGGGGAGGTGCCAGACCTCGCCCGGGGCCTCGGGGTGTTCGCCGAGGGTGGCGAGGCCCTCGCCGATGTCGGGCAGATAGGTGTAGGTGTGGGGCTGGTCGGGGTCGCCCAGGACAGTGGCGGTCTTGCCGGCCAGGGCGGCCGGGATGACCCGGTCGCCCAGCATCGACTGGGCGCCGCCGCGGGGACCGAAGTAGTCCGAGGCCCGGCCGATGGCCACCTGGACGTTGCCGGCGTGGTGGGCGGCCAGGAGCTCGCGGGCCATGCGGGCCCGCAGTGTTCCTTTCTTGGTGCGGGCGGCATAGGGGCGGGTCTCGGTCAGGGGCTGGCCGTTGGGGCGGCCGTACATGTAGACGTTCTCCATGCTGACCAGGCGGGCCCCGCTGGCCTGGGCGGCGGCCAGGACGCCGGCCTGGAGAGCGGGGAACAGGTCCACCCATTGGTGGTAGGGCGGGTTGAGGGTCTGGTAGACGACCCGGGCGCCGCGGGCGGCGGCGGTGGTGAAGGCGGGGTCGCTGGCGTCGCCGCCCAGGACCTCGATGTCGTCGGGGACCGGGGCGGTGCCGGAGCGGTTGACCAGCCGGGCGGTCTCGCCGCGGCGACGCAGGGCGTCCAGAGTGGCCAGGCCGATGGCCCCGGTCCCGAAGATCACATGCTGTGGCTCGGCGTTCATGCTGAGTCAGCTCCTTGTGTCGCTCGGGACCGGGTGCCGGGGTTGGTGATCACGGGGTCTTGGCGGCCCGCGGCGGAGGCCGCGGCACTGGCCACCAACAGCCAGCCGGTCACCCGGCGCAGCTCATCACAGCTAGGCGGTCGCGGTGGGCGGGGCGTGCTGCGGGGATGGTGCGACCGCGGTGGCGGCGCGCAGCCGGTCCAGCAAGACCCCGGACAGGGCCATGAAGGTGATCGCGCCGAAGGCGCCGAAGACCGCGTACTGGCGGTCGACGCCGATCCCGGCGGCGGCGGTGACAGTCCAGCCCAGCGCCCACAGCAGCGGCATGGCCGCCGCCCACACCCAGGCGCGGGCCAGCCGGTCGCGGAGCAGGAACGCCTGGGCGGCGCCGAGCGGGAGCCCGGTGATGGCGCCCATCAGGGCCAGCTCGCCGACGCTGGTGCCGTAGCCGACCACCCAGGCACCAGCGAGCAGGCCGATGCCCATGGCAGCCGCCGTTGCAGCGATCCAGGCCAGCGGGTCGCCGAGCAGGCGGCGGGCGGCCAGCCACTGGCCGGCGCCGATGACCGCGCCGGCGACCAGACCCCCGACCAGCGCTGCGACGGCATCATTGATCCGGCCGACGGCGGCCTGGGCCGCGATCCCGGCGATCGGGAAGCTGACGAAGCCGGCCGTCCACAGCAGCCAGCCCTTGACTTTGAAGCGGCGGGGGTCCCCCATGGCCTGCCCGGGTATGGGCCTGGCGGCCATGCCGGTGCGGTTGCGCCTTGCGCTGGTATCTGTGGTCATGGTGACCCCCTTGGTATTCGGTTGGTATTCAGTTCTGGAGTCAGTCAAAGGCGGGCAGGTGTGAGCGGTAGACGGTTCGGATGGAGGTCGCGTGGAGATCCGGATGGAGATCGCGTGGAGATGCGGTGCTCAGCTCCTGGGCTCGGCCGCCCCCGGACCCGGTTGCTACACTGCGGCATCAGCGATGGTGACGCAGTGATGCGCACGGGCTTTGACGCCGGTCATGCTGGAGGGCCGCGATGCCGTGGAACCGGGTGCTGGCGGCCGGTGGGGTGGCGGGGCTGGCGGCCTTGGCGGGGCGGTATGCCGCAGGGGTGGCGCGCGCCGACCGGTCGTGGCCGGTCCAGGTGGAAGCGCGGCTGAGCGACCTCGGAGAGGTCGACGAGGTGTCGATCTTGCCGCTGGTGGAACGGCTTACCCCCGACGGCAGCGGCCTGACCGGCGAACCCGGGGTGTCCTACCTCATCCGTGCGGGCGGCATGCGGGTGCTGTTCGACTCCGGGCTGTCCGGCGGCAAGGCGGAATCGGCGCTAGTACACAACGCGCAGATGCTAGGCGCGCCGTTGGGTGACCTGGACGCCGTGGTGATCTCCCACTTGCACCTCGACCATGTGGGCGGGCTGCGGGCGATGCGCCGCCGCACGTTCACTTTCGCAGCCGGGGCGCTGGAGCCCGCCGGGGTGCCAGCGCATGTGCCTGCCCGCATGCACCACCCGCGCGCCGATATCGCGGTCACCACTCACCCTCGGGTGATCGGGCCCGGCATGGCCGTGCTGCCGCCGCTGCCGGGGATGCTGTTCTGGCTTGGCTACGTCACCGAACAGGCGCTGGTGGTCAATGTCCGCGGCTTTGGCCTGGTCCTGATCAGCGGCTGCGGCCATCCTCGGATCGAGCAGATCCTGGGGGTTACCGAGCAGGTCCTCGACATCCCCATCCGGGCCGTGGTCGGCGGGCTGCACCTGCCCGTCCATGCGGCCGGGACCCCGCTGATGCCGCAGGCGGTCCTGGGCAACCCGCATCCGCCCTGGCAGCCGGTCAGCGAGCGTGACGCCGAGCACGTGCTGGAGGAGATCGCAGCCCGCGGGCCGCGGGTCATCGCCCTGTCCGGGCACGACAGCACCCCGTGGACCTACGATGCGTTCAGCCGCCGCTTCGGCGACCGCTACCGCACTCTGCGAGTCGGCGAAGAACTACAGATCACCGCCACGGGCGGCTGAGCCTCCCGCGGCGGTGGCGCCGTCCACTGCCGCGGATGTCAGACCACAAGGCGCCGGCGATGGTCGTGATCGCCAGGATTACCAGGACAGCGAACATGGCCGCAGGCCCAGCGTCAGCACTCCCAATCCCAATCGATCGCACATAACTGGCTGCTCGGGGCTAACTCAGAATCTCAGGGGCACCATACGTCCTCGCACCGGAGTCGGCAGGGAGGATGCGCGGCACCTCGGGGTGCCTGCATCTGGGGCACGCTATGTGGCCGGTTGTGCCTGCCGCTTGCCGGGCGATGTCCGCAAGCGCGGATGGCGGCCGATTCCGGTTACCACGCTGGCGGTCCGGGTCCGGGCGCCCGGTGCCTGGCGGCTGCTGCTCAGCCGCCTGCCGCGCCGCCGGGTCCGGTCACCTGCCGGTAGACGTCCAGCACCTGGCGGGAAAGATCGGGCCAGGCGTAGGCGGCC
>DAIOWL010000435.1:0-6166 GCA_036758545.1 Streptosporangiaceae bacterium
GCCTAGCCGGGGGCCAGCGGCAGCCGGACGACGACGCGCAGGCCGGGCCCGGCGTCGCCGAGCGAGACCGTGCCGCCGTGGGCCTGCGCGGTGGATCGCACGATGGCCAGCCCGAGGCCGGCGCCTTCCTCGCCCGAGCGATCTCGCGCTTGGTCCAGGCGAGCGAAGCGACCGAAGGCCCGTTCGGCATCTTCGGCGGGAATCCCTGGCCCGTCGTCGGCTACGGTGAGCACCGCCCACCCGCCGTCGTCCCGCACCGACACGCACACCCGGCTGGCCGCGTGCCTGACCGCGTTGTCCAGCAGGTTCACCAGCAGCCTGGCCAGCGCGTCGGCGTCACCCGCCACCACGCACGGCCCCGGCGCCTCGGCCCGCACCGGGACCCGGGCCGTGGCGTAGCGCGCCGAGACCGACTCGCACACCGCGGCCAGGTCGGTGGGCGTGCGCCGCATGTGCTGTCCGTCCAGCCGGGCCAGCAGCAGCAGGTCCTCGGTCAGCCGGGCCAGCCGCAGCGTGTCGGCGTGCACGTCGCGCGCCGTCTCCGCCCAGTCCACGCCGTCCGGATGGTCCAGGGCCACCTCAAGCTGGGCGCGGATGCTGGCGATCGGGCTGCGCAGCTCGTGCGCCGTGTCCGAGACCAGGTCCCGCTGCTGCTGCTGGGCCTCGGCGAGCCGCGAGAGCATGTCGTTCAGCGTGACGGCGAGCGACCGTACCTCGTCCCGGGCGGGCGGTACCGGCAGGTCACGCGGCACGCCGGTCTGCGTCACCTCGGCGGCGCCCCGGCGCAGCGCGGCGATCGGCCGCAGCGTGTACCCGGTGAGCAGCCAGGTGACCAGCGCCAGCAGGGCGAACAGCAGCGGCGTCCCGATGGCCAGGACCCGGGCCAGCGTGGCCAGGCTGTCGCTGGCCTGGGTGTAGGAGATCGCGGAGATGACGACGTGATGCCCGGCCGCCGCGACGGCCACCACCCGCAGCATCGACGGCAGCCCCAGCGGCGGCCCCGCCAGCGTGCGGGCCTGGCCGGTCCGCGCGGCCGCGCGCGCCTGGGCCAGCGGCAGCATCGGCACCAGCCGGTCCGCGCCCGGCGAGATGTTGGTGATCCGGCCGGTGGCGTCGAGCACCTGGATGGTGAGCGTCCCCGGCGCGACCGGCACCGGGCTGGGCAGCCGGTTCTGGTCGAGGAGCGCCGCCACCTCCACCGCGCCCTGCCGGGCCGACACGTCCAGGTCGCGGACGAGCGACGCGTGCAGCGCGCTGACCAGGAGCACCGCCGCCAGGGCCAGCGCCAGCGCCAGCCCGGCCGACGTGGCCAGCGTCAGCCGCGCCCGCAGGCTCCGCCGCCGCCACCACCCGGCCACCCCCGACCGCAACGACTCCGCCACCCGCCAGTGCTGGTCGACCATCGTCAACCACCATCGGCTGCGAGCCGGTAGCCGGCCCCGCGCACGGTCTGCAGCGCGTTACGGCCGAACGGCGTGTCGATCTTGCGCCGAACGTACCCGGCGTAGACCTCGACCACGTTCAGGTCCGCCACCGCGTCCGGGTCCCAGACGTGCTCGAGCAGCTCGGCCTTTGACACGACCTGGCCCGCCCGCCGCATCAGGTACTCGAGCAGCGCGAACTCCCTGGCGGTCAGCTCGACACCAGCCTCGCCGCGGCGGACCGTCCGGGCGGCCGGGTCGAGGCGCAGGTCACCCGCTGCCAGCACGGCGGGGCGCGGCCGGGCGCCGCGGCGCAGCAGCGCGCGCAGCCGGGCCGCGAGCACCACGTAGGAGAACGGCTTGGTCATGTAGTCGTCGGCGCCGAGATCCAATCCGTCGGCCTGGTCGTACTCGCCGTCCTTGGCCGACAGGATCAGCACCGGCACCCAGTTGCGTTCGGCCCGCAGCCGCTCGCACACCTGGTAGCCGGACAGGCCGGGCAGCATGAGGTCGAGCACCACGGCGTCGTACCCGCCCTCCCGGGCCAGGTGCAGGCCGTCCACGCCGTCGTGGGCGACGTCGACGACGAACCCCTCCGCGGTCAGGCCGCGGCGCACGGCCGAAGCGAGACGCCGTTCGTCTTCTACCACGAGCACCCGCACCGTCCCAGTGTGGCGCACCCGGCCGGGTGCCGCCGCCGGCCTCTCAGGGTGCTCACAGCGGTGGTACGGCACTGTGGGAGACATGATTCAGGCACCGAAGCTGTCCCGGCGGGCCAGGTGGGCGATCCCCGCCGGCGCGCTGGTCATCACCGGCGGGGTCCTGGCCGGGTCGCTGATCACGGCGGCGCAGGCCGCGCCCGGGCTGCCCGCGCGTACCGCGGCTCAGCTGCTCGCCGAGGTGGCCGATTCCACTCCGCCGCCGCTGACCGGCACCGTGGTGGAGACCGCCTCGTTCGGCCTGCCGTCGCTGCCCGCCACCGGGAGCCCGACCTCGCTGTCCTCGCTGCTCACCGGGTCGCACACGCTCCGGGTGTGGTACGCGAGCCCGCAGCACTTCCGGCTGGCCGTGCCGCAGTCGCTGAGCGAGAGCGACGTGATCAGGGACGGCCGCACCGCGTGGCTGTGGCAGAGCACGCTGAACAAGGTGACCAAGTTCACCCTCCCGGCGCGCGCGCCCGAGAACGGCTCCGGTTCCGTTCCCCAGCAGCCGCTCACGCCGCAGCAGGCGGCTCAGCAGGTGCTGGCCGCGGTCGGGCCGACCACCACGGTCCGGGTGGACAGCAACGTGACGGTGGCCGGGCAGGCCGCCTACGCCCTGGTCCTCGCGCCCAAGGACGCCAGGTCACTGGTCGGCCAGGTGCAGATCGACGTGGACGGCCGCAACGGCGTGCCGCTCCGCCTGCAGGTCTTCGCCCGCGGCTCGAGCAGCCCGGCCTTCCAGGTGGGCTACACCGACATCGCATTCGTCAGGCCGGCCGCCGCCGACCTCAGCTTCAGCCCGCCGCCGGGCGCGACGGTCACCCAGATGAACCTGCCGGACCACCACGCCGCAGCCAAGGACCACGCCCGCCCCGACGTCACCACGACCGGGTCCGGCTGGCTGACCGTGCTCGAGCTGCCGTCGTCCGAGCTGACGTCGGGCGCCGGCCCGGGCAGTGGTCATTCGCCCGGCGACGACGAGGCCGTGCTGCGCACCCTGCTCGCCGCGGCCACCCCGGTGCACGGCGCCTGGGGCAGCGGCCAGCTGCTGAGGACTAGCCTGGTCTCCGTGCTTATCACCGATCAGGGCCGCGCGTTCATCGGAGCGGTCCAGCCGAGCGTCCTGTACGCCGCCGCGGCTCAGCCGCATTGACCGCGATTTCGACCAGCGGGCTGACCAAGCGATTTCGCGGTGGTCAGCTCGCGGTCGACCACATTGACCTGGCCGTCCCGCTCGGGTCGGTCTACGGTTTCCTCGGGCCGAACGGGTCGGGCAAGACCACCACGATCAGGATGCTGCTCGGCCTGGCCTACCCCACCAGCGGCAGCGCATCGCTGCTTGGCGTGCCGATGCCGGACGGCGCCACCACGGTGCTGCACCGGGTCGGCTCGCTGGTCGAAGGGCCGGCCTTCTACCCGTTCCTGGCCGGCGCGGACAACCTGGCCCGCTACGATGCGGCGGACCGGACCGCCGACCCGGCCACGGCGCGGGCCAGGATCACCGAAGCCCTGGACCGGGTGGGCCTGCTCGCGGCGGCGAAGAAGCGGTACCGGCACTACTCCCTGGGCATGAAGCAGCGGCTGGCCATCGCCGCGGGCCTGCTGCGGCCCCGGGAGCTGATCATCCTGGACGAGCCGACCAACGGGCTCGACCCGCAGGGGACCCGGGAGGTGCGCGCGCTGATCAGGCAGATCGCGGCCGACGGCACCACCGTGTTCGTCTCCTCGCACCTGCTGGCCGAGGTGGAGCAGATCTGCACGCACGTGGGCGTGATGCGCACCGGGAAGCTGGTGTTCCAGGGCTCGCTGCCCGAGCTGCGCCGGACCGGCGCCTCCCGGGTCACCGTGCAGACCGCCGACCCCGAGGCGGCGGCCAAGGTGCTCACGGGTCTCGGCCTGGCCGACGCCCAGGCCACCGAGGCCGGCGAGGCCGGCGATGCTCAGGCCGGTGATGCCCAGGCCGGGGCGTCGGCCATCCTCGGCGACGCGTCGCCGGAGCAGGTCTGCGCCGAGCTCGTGCAGGCCGGGATCGGCGTCCGCGGCTTCGCGGTCGTCTCGCCCAGCCTGGAAGACCTGTTCGTCGGGCTCACCGGGGAGGGCTTCGATGTCAGCGGGTAGGTTCTACGCCTCCGAGCTCCGGCTCGTCCTGCTGCGCAGGCGCAACCTGCTGCTGCTGGCGGTGACCGCCGTCTTCCCCCTGATCATCGGCATCGCCCTGCGGCTGGCCGCGCCCCGTCCGGAGGGCGGCGGCGGGGGGACCGGCCTGGCGTTCTTCAACCAGCTGGCGGGCAACGGCGTGTTCCTGACCTTCATCGCGCTGTCCACCCTGCTGGTGCTGGTGCTGCCGGTGGTGGTCGCGGTGGTGGCCGGCGACTCGGTGGCGGGCGAGGCCGGCTACGGCACGCTGCGCTACCTGCTCGCGGTGCCGGCCGGGCGGACCAGGCTGCTCGCGGTCAAGTACGGCGTGATCGTGACGTTCGCGCTGTGCGCCACGTTCATCGTCTCGGCGGTGGCGCTGGCGGCCGGCGCCGTGCTGTTCCCGGTCGGCCCGGTCACGCTGCTGTCCGGGACCACCGTCTCGCTGGCGGCCGGGCTGCTCCGGCTGCTGTTCGTGACCTTGTACGTGACGGCCGCGATGGCCGCCCTCGGCGCGATCGGCCTGGCCATCTCCACGCTGACCGAGCACGCGATCGGGGCCATCGCCACCCTGATGATCCTGGTGGTGACCAGCGAGGTGATCGACAACGTGCCGCAGCTCCACGCGGCCGGCCCGTACCTGCCGACGCACTGGTGGCTGTCCTTCGACTCCCTGCTGCGCGTCCCCGTGGACACCTCTACCCTGCTCCGCGGCCTGCTCTCGTTCGCGGTCTACGCTCTGCTCTTCGGCTCCTTCGCCTGGGCCCGCTTCACCTCAGCCGACGTCACCAGCTGACCCCGTCAGCTGTCCCTACCTGCATCCCATGCGTTATTGCAACAGAGTTGCAAGTACTTCTACACTGGGACCCTCGTGCAAGAAGGGACCTAAATGGCTGATCCGCGCGGCCGTCTGAGGAAGATCCGGCAGGGGCTGAGCCCGGCCGAGTGGACCCGCCTGGGCGGCATGGTCGCGGCGGTCGTCGGCCTGCACGTGGCGGGCTGGGTGATGCTCACGGCCGCGCTCGGCGGCCATTACCAGATCAGCAAGACGACGGTCTTCGGGGTCGGCACCGGGGCGCTGGCCTACACGCTGGGCATGCGGCACGCGTTCGACGCCGACCACATCGCGGCGATCGACAACACCACCCGCAAGCTGGTCAGCGAGGGCAAGCGCCCGCTGTCCGTCGGGTTCTTCTTCTCCCTGGGTCACTCCTCCGTGGTGTTCGTGCTCGCGGTGCTGCTGAACTTCGGCATCAGGGGCCTGGACAAGCAGGTCAGCAACGACAACTCCGGGCTGCACACGATCACCGGCGTGGTCGGGACCTGCGTGTCGGGTTTCTTCCTGTTCCTGATCGCCGCGTTCAACATCATCGTCCTGGCCGGGATCATCAGGGTGTTCCGGGAGATGCGCAGCGGCCGCTACAACGACGAGGAACTCGAGGAGCAGCTGAACAAGCGCGGCCTGATGAACCGGTTCCTCGGCCCGCTGGCCCGCCGGGTCGACACGCCGTGGAAGATCTACCCGATCGGGTTCCTGTTCGGCCTCGGCTTCGACACCGCCACCGAGATCGCGCTGCTCGTGCTGGCCGGCACGGCCGTCGCGGGCGGCCTGCCGTTCTACGCGATCTTGTCGCTGCCGATCCTGTTCGCGGCCGGGATGAGCCTGTTCGACACGGCCGACGGCTGCTTCATGAACTTCGCCTACGACTGGGCGTTCGCCAAGCCGGTCCGCAAGGTCTACTACAACCTCACCATCACCGGCCTGTCCGTGTTCGTGGCGGTGTTCATCGGCACGATCGAACTGCTCGGCCTGCTGAGCCAGAACGCCCACCTGAACGGCTCGTTCTGGTCCTTCCTGGCGGGCTTCAACATCAACACGGCCGGCTTCGTCATCGTCGGGGTGTTCGT
>DAIOWL010000436.1:0-6164 GCA_036758545.1 Streptosporangiaceae bacterium
GCCACGCGCAGCGCATCGGCCGGGCGGGACATATCGTGCAGCCCCTCGAGGATCGTCACCAGGTCGTACCGGCCGTGCACGCCGGGGCCGGACGCGTCGGCGGCGGTGAACGTGACCCGGTCCGCCACGCCGGCTTCCCCGGCGTTGCGCCGGGCCGCCTGGATCGCGTCCGTGTCCAGGTCGAAACCGTCGACGCCGATCAGCGGGTAGGCCTGCGCCATCGCGATGCTGGACCAGCCCGTGCCGCAGGCCAGGTCCGCCACCCGGGCCGGCGGCTCGCGGCGCAGCCGCTGGTCCACGTCCGCGATGGCCGGCAGCCATTCCCGGGCCAGCAGGTTGAGGAACACCGCCCGGTTGAACTCCGGCCGGCCCTCCGGCGCCCACGGCAGCGGAGGCGGTGCACCGCCGCTGCGGAACGCCTCGGCCACCTCCGGCATCCAGCGCGCGGCGCGGACGATCTCGGTACCGTTGAACGCCTGGTAGCGGACATCGCCGGTGTCGGCGAGGACAGGCACGTGCCCGGGCGGCAGGCGGTACCGGCGAGCCACCGGGCCGGCCGCCGGATCATCGACCTCCAGCAGCCCGCTCGCGGCATGGTGTTCCAGCCATTCCCGGACGTACCGCTCGACGGTGCCCGTCCGGGCGGCCAGCTCGGCGGAGGTCGCCGGCCCGCCGGCGTGCAGGGCCTGGTACAGGCCCAGCCGCTCGCCCAGGTACACGGTGAGCAGTTCCAGCGCGCCGGTCATGTCACGGAACAGGCGGCCGGCCAGCCCCGCCGGATCGCCGGGTTCTGCCGGATGCTCCTCAGCTCCCATGCCGCCCAAGCTATCGCCGTTTGTTGTGAGTGCAATCCGTGCTGTTCTGACAGCACGGATTGAACTCACAAGCCGGCCGGAGAAGGGTCGTTGGTGGCGGCGGCGACGGCGGCGATCCGGCGCAGGTCGCCGGTTAGCGCGGCGCTGCGGTCGATGTGCCGAGGGACGAAGCGCGCCACGATCCACTCCCACCAGCGCGGGCACTTGGTCACCACGAAGGTCTGGACGATCCGGGTCCCGGCGCCGGCCGGCTCCAGGGTGATGCGCCAGTCGCTGCTGTCCACGAACAGCGGGGTGGGAATGGTGCGCCAGGCGATCTGACGTGGCGGATCGACCGCCAGGACCTCACACATCCGGCTCCAGCGCAGCCAGCCCGCGCGGTTGCGCCCGCGGAACCGCGCGCCGGGTGCCGCCGCGGTCGCCCCGCCGAGCCAGCTGACGTCGAGGCACTCGTGACTCCACTCCCCGGTCCGGGTGACGTCGGCGACGACGCGCCACACCGCTTCGACCGGCGCGTCGGCGATCACCTCGGCCCGGCATGTGCGCGCCACGCGCCGTTTCGTCGTACTCATGTCCGTGCCTCTCGCGTTCCGTCCGGGCCGGGCAGCAGCCGTTCGATGACATCGGCCAGCCAGTTTTCGTATTGCTGCGGGGTCCAGCCGCGCAGCTCGGTGAGCATCTGGTAGATCTCGACGGCGACGAGCGCCCACAGCCCGTCGATCTCCTCGGCGGTGACGGCGCGGCCTGCCACCAGCGCCGCGCCCTGCTCGACGTTGATCCGCCGCTGCTGCTCACGCTGGCGCCTGCGCTCAGCCAGGTCGGCGTCGGACGCGGCCCCCTCGCGCAGCGCGAGAACCACCCCGGCGGTGCGCTCGTTGATGCCCGCGACGAGCCGGGCGGTGGCTTGTGCCCGCTGGCGCCGGGTCCCGGATCCCAGCGCGGCGAACTCCGGTCGCTGATCCAGGGGTACCGGCGCGGCGTCGCCGACAACGGAGACGTCGAGGGCGGCCATCAGCAGGTCGCCCTTGGACCGGAAACTGGCGTACACCGTCTCGACGGAAACCCCCGCCGCGCGTGCGACGTCACGCATCCCGGTCGCCGCCCAGCCGCGCTCGCCGAATAGCCGGGCGGCCGCCGAGGCCACCATCGACCGGGTCTCGGCGGCCTGCTGCTCGCGCCGCGGCGACCGGTAGGCACGCCGCGTCCCCGTGGCCTGATCGGCTGCCATCAGCGCGCCGCGGCCCGCTCAGCCCAGCAGCGCGCCCGCCGCCGGGTTCTGCTGGCGCACCAGCGGCCATAGTCCTTCGTCCTCGCCGGTGTGATGCGCGTGCAGGAACTCCATCATCCACACCACGTGCTCGCCGAGCGCCTGCCGCTGCCGCCGGAGCGGATAGGGCTCCGCGGTCAGGGCATCGTGCGTGCGCAGCAGGTCACGGCGCAGCGCCCCGTGCACGATCCCCATCATCCGGGTGTCCGCCCGCTCTGCTTCGTCGATCATCTCGTCCTCCCCATCGATGGCTCGCAAACAGAGGATAGAACAAGTGAGTATTAACCACAAGCCTGTTCTAGTGAATTTAGGGACGACCGGGAAAGACGGCTGGCTAGCTTCCCTACCGGTCGGCACGGCCACGCGATAGAAAGAGCACTAGACGATCAGGAGAGGAAACCGCCGATGGATGTCATCGAGTTCCGCCCGGAACGGGACCAGTACGCGTTCACCTTCGGCGGCGTCGCGCCCGTCCGCAAGGTCCAGCCGGGAACGATGCTGCGACTGTGGACGGACGACGCGTTCTGCGGGAACCTGCGGGAACCGTCCGACATGCCCAGCGCCAAGCTGACGATGCCCTACGTCAACCCGCAGACCGGCCCGTTCTACGTGGAGGGGGCAGAGCCGGGGGACACGCTCGCGCTGCACTTCGTGGACCTCAGCCCGGCGCGGGACTTCGGCGCGTCCAGCACCATCCCCCTGTTCGGCGGCCTGACGGGCACGGACCGCACCGCCACGCTGCAGGACCCGCTGGAAGAGCGGACCTGGATCTACGAGGTGGACCGGGACCGGCGCACCGTCGCCTTCCAGGCTCGGGCCAGCGACCTGCGGCTGGAGCTGCCGATGGATCCGATGCTCGGCACGGTGGGCGTGGCCCCGGCCGCCGGCGAGGTACGGTCCTCGCTGGTCCCGGACGCCTTCGGCGGGAACATGGATACCCCCGAGATGCGCGCCGGCGCCAGCTGCTACCTGGGGGTCAACGTGCCGGGCGCGCTGTTCTCGGTCGGCGACGGCCACTACCGGCAGGGCGAGGGCGAGTCCTGCGGGACCGCGGTGGAGGGCGCGATGGACGTCTGCCTCATCGTGGACCTGGTCAAGGGCGGCGGGCCGGCCTGGCCGCGGCTCGAGACCGACGACTACCTCATGGTCGTGGGCTCGAGCCGCCCGCTGGAGGACGCCTGGCGGATCGGCCAGGCGGGCATGGTCGGCTGGCTGAGCGACCTGTACGGGCTGGACAGGCTCGACGCCTACCAGCTGCTCACCCAGGTGAGCGAGTGCCCGCTGGCTAACGTGGTGGACGTCAACTACAGCTCGGTCACGAAGGTGCGCAAGAGCCTGCTGCCCGCGGCGGACGCCTACGACGGCATGCACCGGCGGCTGCGCGGGCTGGCCGGGAACGCCGGTTAAGCCAGCGAGACGTGACAACGGGTCCGATATGGCAGCGGGTGGCCCGTTCGGGATAATTATTGTCCTTTAACGGCGAGGAGGTAGCGGTGGACCTAGGACTCAAGGGATTGCGCGCTCTGGTGACCGGCGGCACCAGGGGCATCGGGCGGGCCATCGTGGAGACGCTCGCGGATGAGGGCGCCGCGGTCGCGTTCTGCGCCCGGACCACGGCCGACGTGGCCCGGGCGGCCGAGGAGATGACCGGCCGGGGCGGCGTGGTGACCGGGCGCTGCGTCGATGTCTCCGACGAGGCGGGCGTGCGGCAGTGGGTCGGCGACACCGCCGCCGAGCTGGGCGGCCTGGACATCGTGGTGGCCAACGTCAGCGCGCTGGCCATACCGGACGAGGAGGCCAACTGGCGCGCGAGCTTCGACGTGGACATGATGGGCACGGTTCACCTGGTGAACGCCGCGCTGCCGCACCTGGAACGCAGCGAGGCGGCCTCGATCGTGACGATCTCCAGCGTGTCCGGCCGTGAGGTGGATTTCGCCGCGGGACCCTACGCCACCATGAAGGCGGCGATCATCCACTACACGCAGGGCCTCGCCTACCAGCTCGCGGCCACGGGCATCCGGGCCAACAGCCTGTCCCCGGGCAACACCTACTTCCCCGGCGGCGTCTGGGAGAACATCGAGCAGAACAATCCCGACCTGTTCGCGACGGCGCTGGGACTGAACCCCACCGGGCGGATGGCGCGGCCGGAGGAGATCGCCCGGGCCGCGGTATTCCTGGCCAGCCCGGCCGCCAGCTTCGTCACCGGCGCCAACCTGCTGGTCGACGGGGCCCTCACCCGCGGCGTCCAGTTCTGAGCCGGGAGCCTGGTTCAGCGCTTGCTGAAGAAGTCGCGGACGTTGACCAGGAGCAGGGCGAGCGCGGCCAGAACGAACAGGACCGCCGCTGCTACCCGCCAGTGGCCGATGGCAGCCAGCGTAATGAGCCAGATCGCCGCGGCCGCGACGGCCACCGCGAGCAGCCCCGCGACGAACTGCAGGAGATGACCCCGGGCAAAGGCTTCCGTGCACAAGATGACCACCGCCAGGCCGGCGAGCGCCGTCAGGAGCGGGCCGCCCACGCCAAGGACGATCACGGCGCACCCGGCCAGCAGGAGCGAGGCCGAGATGTTGGACCATATGCGCAGCACCCGCTGGCGGGTGCGGATCGGGGCGACGTTAGGCAGTGCCCGGTGGTGCAGGTGCGCGTGCGGGTCCTCAGGCATCAGGCCGAGCAGGGACGCGCGGGCCAGCGCCTCGCGCTCATCGGCGAGCGCACGATGGCGCAGCCGGACCTGATCGACAGCGGCCTCCAGCCCGGCGAACCCGGTCCGGTCGGCTGACATCCCGGCGTCGCGTAGCGCCCGGACCCCGACCTGGGCGTTTCGCAGCTCGTCGGTCCGGGCGTCCAGCTCCTGCCGGGTGGCAGCGAGCTGACCGTCCAGCTCCGCCATCCGGTCCTTGATGGCCTGCAGCTCTGCCCCGGGGGTGGGCGGTACCTTGTCCAGGCCCGCCCATCCCACCGGATCGGACCAGCAGCGCCGCACGGAGCCGGTGCGCTCGTAGCGTGGCCCGGCCGGGGCCCGCTCGCCGCCGAAGGGGTCGCCGGTCTCCAGGCCCCACAGTCCCCGGTAGTCCCGCAGCCACGGCGTCGTATCGTCGATGAGCACCGGGCTCCAGCCGCGCTCCTCACCGGGGCCGACGCACAGGCCGTCTCCCCGGCGGTAGTCAATGAACGGGATGCCGAACGCGGTGCCCTCGCGGTCGCGGGTCCACGGCAGGAGCAGCCCGCTCAGGCGCCGCCAGGCGGCGAGCAGCCGGCGGAACGCCGCGGGCTCCACGGTGACCATGTAGTCCCCCGGCAGGCAGGCCCCCGAGTGCGAGCCGGCGCCGACGAAGACCACCGGGTGAGTGCCCCGCCACTCCAGGTCGGGGTCGTCCTGCCTGCGGCGCAAGTCGTCACCGACCTCGTCGTGGGAGGAGAAGGCGACCCAGGCGGGCCGGGCGACGGGCTCCGGCGGATCGGGCAGGAAGACGGTGACCTGTTCCCAGTCGGCCTCGTGGTCGTTGACACCGCCGAAGGTCGACCGCCAGTCGTTCATCGCGTAGAGGAACCAGTACTGCAGCGTGACGAACCCCCGGTCGCGGGTGACGTGACCGTAGTAGGGATAGGTATCGTGATCGGCTCGAGCCCGGTAAGTCTGCTCGGCCGCAGCCGTCGTGCCGCCGGGCACCCGCCCCCGCATCAGCAGCGATAGCCGGAAGGCCGCGTCAATCAGCCGGCCCAGCAGACCGACGACGGCGAACCGGCCGCTGCCTGGCGCCAGCCGCGCTCGCCCCGGCTCGCGCCGCCACGAGCGGTATTCGCTGCGCTTGAGGGGGCGCTCGACGAAACGCAGTGACAGGTCCCGCGCATGCGGAGCCGCACCCGCCTCGGCCAGCCGCTCGGGGGTGAGCTCGCCCGGGGCGCACAACCGGACGGCGGCCGCGCGTCGTCTCCGGGGGCGTCCGGACTCAGCCGATTGCCAGAGCCCGCACCTCTCGAGGTAGGCCGGGACCGACATCGGCAGAAAGAGCTCCCCACGCGTGAAGCGCAGCACGGGTTCATAACGCCGCAGCAACCGCAGGTCCTCGGCCGCGTCCCCG
>DAIOWL010000437.1:0-3580 GCA_036758545.1 Streptosporangiaceae bacterium
CTAGGAGCCGGGGGAGGACCAGCGGCTGACCGTCAGCTGCGAGAACCCGGAGGTCGCGTCGAGGTCGATGCGGGACGTGGCGGTAGCCCAGCCGGGCGGCGTCAGCACCGTGCCACCCGCGATCCCGGTCAGCTCCTGGTCGTCGACCGACACGGAGGACGCGCCGCCGCCGGCCGTCACCTGGACCGGAACGCCGCCGGGCAGGCTCAGCCGGACCTGGCTCGCCCCGCCGGCCAGCAGGAAGGGCAGCGTCCCCGACGGGCGGGGCAGGCTCACGTCGAGCACGGCCGAGCCCGCCGTCACCGCGACCCCGGTCACCGTGCCGCCGCGCAGGTCGGCCATTGTTCGCTGGGTGCCGCCCGCCAGGTCGAGCGCCCACGAGACGGCCGAGTTGAGCACCACCCTGACCACGTACCGGGAGTCCTGCACGTGTCCCGGGGGGACGCTGGCGCCGGCCAGCGAGAGCACGACGAGCCGGGAGCCGGACAGCACCGGCCGGACCGGGGCACCGTCCGGCGTCGAGACGCGCAGCAGCGTGCCGCCGAGCCGGCCCATGCTGACGTCGAGGAACGGCGTCCCCGCGGTCACCTTCAGCGCGACGCGGGTCAGGTCACCGCGGGACATCGACACGGCGTGCGACGGGGCGGACGTGGTCAGGGCGAGGGCGGTGCCGCCGGCCCCCGCCACCACGGCCACTACGGCCGCGATCGCCACGACGAGCCGTCGCCCGGTGAGAACGCGGGACAGTCCACGCACGGGTCCACCCTAAGGTGCCCGGCGGGACCGGACGGCCCGGGACAGAAACACAGACAGAAAACGGTTAGATATTGCCGCGGACCATGCCGATCAGGCGGTCCAGCACGGCCCCGTCGCTGACCCGCAGGCCGTCGTGCTCGTACTCGCTGGTCACCCAGGTCCGCAGGCCGCGGATGACCCGGGCCGTCTGCATCGAGAGCTCGCGGTCCAGGTACATGTCGTTGTAGTAGACCGCGGCGGCCGCCGGCACCTCGTTCGCGGCCAGCCGGGCCGGATCGTACAAGGGCGGCCAGTCATCGCGTTCGGCCAGGATGTCGGCGGCCTGACGGAGCGGGCGCAGCACCGGATCGGCGTCGATCATCCAGGGGTAGATCATCTCCCCGGTGAAGTACAGGGGGGCCGACCCTCGAACCACGGGGTCGAACTCGGCGAACTCGGCCCTGATCCGCTCCGCCGCCCACCGGGTCGCGCACCCCTGGGCGTAACACGCCTCGTGCAGCAGCGCGTACATCGGTCCGCCGGCGAAGCTGAGCTGGTCCATCATCGCGTACAGGAACGCGTCGGAGAGCTCATCGCCGGCGAACGGGTCCTCCAGCAGGTAATGCAGCGCGTGACTGCCGTCGGCCTGGCCGAGCATCATCCCGGCCGACTGGAAGGCCCGCACCGTCAGCGGCGCGCCGTCCGGCAGCCGGACCTCGCGGGTGTCCAGGTAGTCGGCCACCCGCCGGGCCATCTCCGCGTCCTGCGGGTACCGCTCGTAGTGGGCGGCGTTCTTGCCCGCGACGTTGCGGTAGGTGTGCCGGTAGACGTCGTCGGCCGTGACGGTGAGCCCGGGCAGCCCGCCGGTGATGAACGCCTCCCTGACACCGTGCGGCGCGAACGACAGGTAGGTAACCGTGCACATGCCGCCGAAACTCTGCCCGAGCACGCTCCACGGCTCGTCGGTCAGCTCGCGCCTGATCAGCTCGGCGTCGAGCACGATGCTGTCGGCGCGGAAATGAGTCAGGTAGCCGGCCTGCGCCTGCGGGCCCGCGGCCGCGAGGCGGGCCAGGGTCTTCCGGTTCGCCGGGGAGGACCGGCCGGTGCCGCGCTGGTCGAGCAGCAGGACCCGGTAGTCCTCCAGCGCCCGGCTCAGCCAGGAATTCCTGCCCACGGGCCGCTGCGCGCCGAAGCCGGGTCCGCCCTGCAGGAACAGCAGCCAGGGCAGGTCGGCGCCGGCCTTATCGGCCGCGACGACCTCACGGGCGAACACCTCGATCTGCTCGCCGTCCGGCCGGTCGTGGTCGAGCGGGACGGCGAAGAACCGGTCGGTCAGCACGGTGCCGGGATGCCGGAAGGTGATCATGGTCAGACGGTACCGTGCCGGGCTTTTGAGTAGGGTCGTCGTCATGGGGAGCGCAATCAGGCCGGTCGCGGTGGCCGAGCGGCAGGCGCGGCTGGCGGCCCGGCACCACCTCGCGCCCAGGGCCGCCACGGTGCCTGACGCGGTAGCGGACATCATCGGGCTGCACGGCACCGACCCGGCGTCGGTCTACCTGTCGGCCTGGGCCCGCACCGGGGCCGGCCACGCGGACATCGAGCACGCGTTGTACGCCGAACGCACCCTGATACGGATGCTCGGGATGCGGCGGACGGTGTTCGTGGTGCCCGCTGCCCTGGTGCCGGTGATCCAGGCGGCCTGCACCGACCAGATCGCCGAGCGGATGCGGCGGGACCTGGCCCGGCGGGTGGAGGAGTCCGGCATCGCCGCGGACGGGGCGAACTGGCTCAAGGAGGTAGGCGAGGCCACGGTGCAGGCGCTGGCCGCCCGCGGCAGCGCCACCGGCGGCGAGCTCGCCCAGGACGAGCCGCGGCTGCGCGCCCAGATCGTCTACGCCGCGGACAAGAGCTACGGCGGCCCGGTGAACGTCACCACCAGGCTGCTCACGCTGCTGTCAGCCGAGGGCCTCATCGTGCGCGGCCGACCGCGCGGAGGGTGGACCTCCAGCCAGTTCACCTGGACCGCCGCGCCGGACCAGCCCCGGCCGCCAGCCGCGGCCGCCCGCGTCGAGCTGGCCCGCCGCTGGCTGCAGGGGTTCGGCCCCGCCCCGCGGGCCGACCTGCAGTGGTGGACCGGCTGGACGGCCGGGCAGGTCAGGCAGGCGCTGGATCAGCTGGAGATCGCCGAGGTCGACCTGGACGGCACGCCGGGCGTCATGCTGGCGGCCGACGAGGACGCGCCCCCGGCCGCCGGGCCGTGGGCGGCGCTGCTGCCCGCCCTGGACCCCACCGCGATGGGCTGGCGCGACCGGGCCTGGTACGTCGGCGAGCATGCGCCCGGGTTGTTCGACCGGTCCGGGAACATCGGCCCCACGGTCTGGTGGGAGGGCCGGATCGTCGGCGGCTGGGCGCACCGCAAGGACGGCGAGATCGCGGTCCGGCTGCTCGAGGACGCGGGGGCGGAGGCCGCGGCGGCCATCGCCGCCGAGGCGCAGCGCCTGCGCGACTGGATCGGGGCGGACCAGCGGCACGCGAAGACCGTGATCACCCCGCGATTCCGCACCCCGCTGGAGCGCGAGCTGGCGAGCTAGCTTCATCACGATCTGGCTCAGCGCACATAAAATCCGGGTGCGGGGAAGCTTACCGGCATGGTTACTTTCATTATCGTGTTGATCATCGTCGGCCTCATCGCCGGCGCTATCGCTCGGCTGCTCCTGCCCGGCCGGGACCCCATAGGCGTCTTCGGCACCATCGTGCTGGGCATCCTCGGCTCCTTCGTCGGGGGTTTCCTGCAGAACATGATCCAGCACCACACGCTGAGCATTCACAGCTTCCACCTGGTCGG
>DAIOWL010000437.1:3680-6140 GCA_036758545.1 Streptosporangiaceae bacterium
TGCAGAACATGATCCAGCACCACACGCTGAGCATTCACAGCTTCCACCTGGTCGGGATCATCGGGTCGATCATCGGCGCCTTCGTGCTGCTGCTCCTGCTGCGGCTCTTCCGCGTCGAGCCCGGCCGCCGGCGCTGACCGGGCTCGCTGGGCCAGGCGCCGGAACACCGGGCGGGGGCCCGGCAGCCGCCCGTCCCCGCCCGGCGTGCACTGGGCGGTAACGCGGGCCGCCGTGCCGGGCAGGAACGGCGTCAGCTCACGGCCGAGGACGGAGCAGGCGCCCACCAGCTGGGCGAGCACCGCGTCGAGTCGCCGCGAGTCGCCGCCCGGTCCGGTCCTGGCCAGTTCCCAGGGGCGGGCCCGGTTGACGAAGCCGTTCGCCTCGTCGACGATGCTCCAGACCGCGGCCGTGGCCTGCCGGAAGTCGAAGTTCTCCAGCGCGGCGCCGACCGCGTCGCCGGCCTGGCGGCACGCCGCGGCGAGCCTCTCACCGCCCGATGCCGCGTGATGCCCGGGCGCGGGGGCCAGCTGACCGTCCCGGTAACGGCCGATCATGGCGACCACCCGGTTGACCAGGTTGCCCAGGCCGTTGGCGAGCTCGTCGTCGGCCCGGGCGACGAGCCGCGCCACGGTGAAGTCGGCGTCGCCCACCCGCGGCACCTCGCGCAGCAGCCACCAGCGCACCGCGTCGGCGCCGTACTCCGCGGCCAGCGCGGCCGGCTCGAACGCGCCAGGACCGCCGGCGCCGGGATCGAGGGCCGGGGAGCCGGCGCCGGACTTGCTGATCTTCCGGCCGGCGGCGGTCAGGTAGTCGTGCACGAAGATGCCGGTCGGCAGCTGCTGCCCGGACGCCAGCAGCATGGCCGGCCAGTAGACGGCGTGAAACCGCAACACGCCCTTGCCGAGCAGGTGCACGCGGTTCCCCGCCCCGGCCCACCAGCGCCGGTAGGCCTCGCCACGGGCAGGGCCGTCCTGGCCGTAGCCCAGCGCCGTCACGTAGTTGCACAGTGCGTCGAACCACACGTAGACCACCTGGCCGGGGTCGCCGGGCACCGGGATGCCCCAGCCGCCGGCCCGGTCGGCGGGCCGCGACACGGAGAAGTCCGCCAGCCCGCCGTCGATGAGGCCGAGCACCTCGTTGCGGCGCCCGGCGGGCTCGATCCGCAGCCGGCCGGTGGTGATCGCCTCCCGCAGCGGCGCGGCGTACCGGGACAGCCGGAAGAACCAGTTCTCCTCGCTGACCTGCTCCGGTTCGGTCCCGTGTTCGGGGCAGCGGCCGTCGCGCAGCTCGCCCGGACGGTAGAACTGCTCGCAGCCGGTGCAGTACAGGCCGGTGTACTGCCGCCGGTACAGATCAGGAGAGCAGGCCCGCCAGAACGCCTCGACGCCGGGCCGGTGCCGGGGGTCGCGGCTGGTGCGGATGAAGTCGTCCACGCTCAGCGAGAGCGCACCGCCGAGCGCAGCGAACGCCCCGGCGTTGCGGTCGACGAACTCCCGCACCCCCAATCCGGCGGTGTCGGCCGCGAGCACGTTCTTCAGCGCGTTGTCGTCGGTGCCCGCCTGGAACCGGACCGCGTCGCCGCATCGGCGGTGGTAGCGGGCCAGCACGTCGGCCTGGACGAGCTCGAGCGCGTGCCCGATGTGCGGGCGCGCGTTCACGTAGGGGATGGTCGTGGTGATGTAGGTCGCGGTCATCGCAGCCTCCTAGCTGGGGCTCCGAGCGCGTACACCACATCGAGGCCCCGTTGCAGGGCCTCGGAAAGGAACGTCCGGACGCGTCAGTGGCCCCGCGCGCGGGGCATCATCACCTGCTGTCCGTAACTGCTCACGGAATACAGCATACCGCCCCCGGTCCGCGAGCCCGAATGGTTAATCGATAGGTTGAGCCAGTGCGGCTAGGCGTCAACGTCCCGAACTTCGGCCCGGGCACGAACCCGGACGTGCTGCGGCGCTGGGCGCTGACCGTCGAGGGCCTCGGCTTCGACCTGCTGATGGTGTCCGACCACATCGCCGTGACGCCGGACGTCGCGGAACAGTATCCGGCACCGTTCTACGAGCCGTTCACCACGCTGTCCTGGCTGGCCGGCCTCACCCGCGGGATCCGGCTCGGCACGACCGTGCTGATCGTGCCCTACCGGCATCCGCTGCTGATCGCCCGGATGGCCGCCAACCTCAACGACCTCAGCGGCGGCCGGCTGGTCCTCGGCGTCGGCGTCGGCTGGGCCCGGGAGGAGTTCGGCGCGCTCGGCGTCCCGTTCCGCGACCGCGGCCGGCTGACCGACGAGCACCTGCTCGCGATCCGGGCCGCCTGGCAGGACGACACGGACTATCGCAGCGGGCACATCCCGCTCTGGATCGGCGGTAACAGCGACGCCGCGCTGCGCCGCGCCGTGCGGCTGGGCGACGCCTGGCACCCGCTGCGGTTCACCCCCGTCTGGATGGCCGAGGCGGCCGGCCGGCT
>DAIOWL010000438.1:0-6135 GCA_036758545.1 Streptosporangiaceae bacterium
GAAGGGCCCGGCGGGCGAGAACCCGGCGCTGACCGTGGTGGGCCGCTACCGGGTAGCCGCGGCGCCGCCGAGCTCGCTGACCCAGCGCGAGTACGAGATCGCCGAGCTGGTGGCCGGCGGCCTGTCCAACAAGGCCATCGCGGCCGAGCTGTCCATCAGCCACACCACCGCGGCCAGGCACGTCGCCAACATCATGGCCAAGCTGGGCTTCAACTCGCGCAGCCAGATCGCCGCGTGGGTCGCGGACCGGGCGCAAGGACCCGGCCGGGCGGGCGACCCAGGCGAACCTGGGTAGTACGGGGCGGCACGCGCCCGGCCCGTTCGGGATGAAATTTAATGCCGGGGGCCGGCGGGTGAACCTGAACATGCGTGCGCCGCGCTTGAGCGGGACCGGGTTTGCCGTGAAACGGTGCGCGCCCACTCCCCAGCCCTCGGCCGGGTCGGACACCCACACCAGGGCGAAGCCGTCCTCGGCGAACCAGTCGCAGATCCGCGGCACGTGATCCGGCTCCTGCCGGTTGCGGGTCCAGATCACCGTGCCGCCGTGCGCGCACAGCTGGGTGCAGAAGCCGATCGTGCGCCGCACGTCGTCGTCGGTCACGTTGCCGAGCACCCCGCAGACCAGCACCAGGTAGGCCGGGACCATCCCGGCGTACTGGTCGGTCAGCGCCGCGTCCGCGGTCACCACCTCGACCCCCGGCAGGCCTGCCGCCTCGGCGGCGTCCCGGGCCGGGCCCGCGTTGCGCGGGTCGATCTCGGCCAGGCGGGCCGTCACGTCGTCGCGGCGGGGATGGCGGGCCAGGGCGCCGATCAGGTCGCGGCCCTGGCCCGCGCACAGGCTGATCGCGTGCAGCGGTCCCGGCGGCGCCGCGTCCAGCGCCACCCGGATCTGATCCTGGACCGCCGTCAGCCGCCGGGCCAGCAGGGTGCCGGGCTCGTCATAGCCGTCGTGCCAGGCGTGCCAGTCCATCTCGGTCACACGACTCATGCTACGGACGGGACGGATGATTCTGTGCCGACGGGACCAGGGCCAGCGCGGTCCTGCAAGCGTAAAATCCTGCCGAATAGGCCTATCGCCGGAGAATTTTCTGTGATCTGACCGGCCTGCGGAAAGAAAAATCGGTTGACAGGTGTATCAGATGCGCTGAGCCGCTCTCTGAGTTAGAAACAGATGATTATCACCGAAACCGAGGTGCTGATCATGGTAGAGAGCAAGCTGGCCGGAACCGGCCATGCGTGACGACCCGCATGTCGTCGCGCTCGTGACCCGCGCGTCAGGGGGCGACCAGGGCGCGTGGCACGAGCTTGTCGACCGCTATGCTCCGCTGGTGTATACAATCTGCACCCGGTACCGGCTGAGCAATCATGACATCGAGGACGTGGGACAGAATGTCTGGCTCTTGCTGGTGGAGCAGCTCGGCAAGCTCCGCGAGCCCGCCGCGTTGCCGGGCTGGCTGGCGACGACCACCGCGCGCGAATGCCTGCGCGTCGTGACCGCGGCGAGTAAAGCCGAGCGGCTGGGGACAGGCCTGGACGACTCGGTGCTTTTCGTAGACGACACGGTGATCGACGAGGAGCTCCTGGTGGCCGAGCGGAACGCGGCGCTGCGCGCGGCCTTCGCCGAACTGCCGCCGCGCTGCCAGCAGCTGCTGTCGATGCTGCTGTCCGACCCGCCGCATTCCTATACGGATATCCACCGCGAGCTCGGCATCCCGATCGGCAGCATCGGACCGCAGCGGGCTCGCTGCCTGGAGCGGATGCGCCGGTCAAGCGCTCTCGCCGCCCTCGGAGAGGGCGAGGACAAGATCGACATTCGGGGAGGCGAGCCAGGTGCGTAACGACTGGGACGATGATCAACTACTCGGGGCCTTGCGCCAGGCACTGAAGGCTCGTGAGGCCGTTCCCCCGTGGTTCGTCGAGACGGGCAAGAACGCTTTCGCCTGGCATAACATCGAGGCCGAGCTGGCGCAGCTCACCTACGACTCCAACGAGGACCGGCTTCAGGCCGCGGCGACGCGGTCGGAGACGGCCTCGATCCGGGCGCTCACCTTCACCTCGGCCCATATGAGCATGGAGCTCGAGGTCACCGGGAACTCGTTGCTCGGCCAGCTTCTCCCGCCGCGGGAGGGCGAGCTGGAGATCCATACCAGGGCAGGCGAGATCAGCACGACCGAGGTCGACGAGATCGGCTGCTTCTCGGTCGACCCGATCCCGGACAGCCCGTTCCGGCTGCGCTGCCGCACGGCCGACGGCACCGACGTGCTGACCGGGTGGATCACGATCTTAGGCGTGTCCGGCTGCTGGCGGCGGATTTTCTGCAGGAATACGTATCAAACCGGACGCCGCGCCCTCCGTATTGACAGCCGAGTTCGCGGGGGCCGGGGGGACCCGCGGGCTCGGCGGGGGGTTCGGGGTTATCGGCGCCGACGGGGGTTTGGTCCGGGGCCGTATCGATAAGGATGCCGCGTCACGCTCGCAGGAGCGTGACGCGGCATTCGCGTCGCTGGCGCGGTTACCAGCCCGCACCCATGACGGATGGCACGCGGCGGGACAATGGGGCGTGGTCATCAGGGACGCTGAGGCGGCGGAGCTGCCGGTGCTGCAGGGGATCGACGTGGCGACCGGGCAGATGTTCCGTGACATCGGCATGCCGGAGGTGGCGGAGTACGATCCGTGGCCGCTGCCGGACCTCGAGCACTCCCGGGCGGCCGGGCTGCTGTGGGTGATACCCGGCGACGCCGGCGAGCCGGTCGCGTTCCTGATGGGCAGCCAGGTCGACGGCTGCCTGCACGTCGAGCAGCTGTCGGTCGACATGGGCAGCGCCCGCCGCGGGCTCGGCCGGACGCTGCTGGAGCACGCCGCGCGGCGGGCGGCGGCCGACGGGCGGCCGGCGCTGACGCTGACCACGTTCGAGCACGTGCCGTGGAACGCGCCGTACTACGCCAGGCTCGGGTTCCGGATCCTGGACGACGCCGAGGTCACCCCCGGGCTGCGCGCGATCAGGCAGCGGGAGGCCGAGATCGGCCTGGACCGGTGGCCGCGGGTGTGCATGCGCCGCGACGTCCCGGGCTAGGTTCCGGGCGGGGATCACCCCGCGTGCTGCCTGACGGCGGCTTCCAGGGCGGGCAGCGGGAGCCAGCCGTCGTGTGACCAGGTGATCTTGCCGGACGCGGAGACCAGGGCGAACCAGGGCTGGTCCTGGACCTGGTAGCCGTCGGCCACCCGGCCGGTGGTATCCAGCCCGACCTCGAAGTGGAGCTTGGTCCCCAGGCCGGCCAGGTACGAGCGGACGGTCTGGGCCGAGGGCTCCACCACCGTCTCGTCCACCGCCACCAGCGGCGGCAGGCCAGCGCGGCGTGCCGCCGCCACGTAGGCGTTCATGCCGGTCAGTTCGGACTTCAGGTTCCCGACCTCGGACAGCCAGGTGGCGAAGAACATGACCAGGCGCGGCTGGCCGGGCCCGAGCGTGACCGTGCCGCCCGGCGAGCTGGCGGACGGCAGCGTCAGATGGTCGGCAGGGCCCTGCACGGAGACGGACGCGAGCGACTGCTGGCTGGCCACCTTGGGATGACCGGGCAGCAGGCCGGAGATCTCCTGCGCGAGCACCTGGGCGGACTGGCCGACGCTGGAGTAGGCCATCTGGGTCAGGTAGAGCTTGCGCTCCCGGCCCTGCTGGTCGATCACGAACAGGGCGGGGGTGTGATCGATCTGGTCGTTCTCGATCTGGACGGCGATGTCGTACTTGGTCCAGGTGGCCTTCAGCTCGGCCAGCGACCCGGTCAGGAAGTTCCACTGGTTGACCAGGCCGTGTGTGCGCGAGTAGGAGAGCACGTCGGCGGTGGTGATGGCGTCGGGGTTGGCGTCGATGCCGAGCAGCTGCACCTGGCGGCCGGCCGCGCCGAGCAGCTGCTTGGCCTGCAGCATGCTCTGCGTGGTCAGCGGGCAGATCGTGGTGCACTCGGAGTCCTCGAACGCCAGCATGACGACCTTGCCGCGGAACTGGCTCAGCGACATCGGCTGGCCGAACTGGTTGCGCAGCCGGAAGTCCGGCGCCGGCTTGTTGCCGAGCGAGGATCCGAGGTCCAGGTTGGGGTTGTCCATCGCGGCCGTGTTCGGCCCCTGGGACGATGAGCTCCCGGCCTGCGAGCCCGACGGGGTGCTGGAACTACAGGCGGCCAGGCCCGGCAGCCCGCCGAGGACGCCGATCAGGGCCACCGCTGACAGCGCGGTGCGCGCACGGAACCTGTTCATGGCGAGAAACAGCCTACTGCGGGCAATTCGGTTTGGCCTCGCGAACTACTACAGTCTGTAGGAATAACTGTGGGCTGGCTGCCGGGAGTTCCTCCACGTTGACCGGCTCGTCACCCACGATCACCGCCCCGCCGTGCCCCCAGAACAGGTAGCGGTAGGTCAGGTTGATCAGCGTGGTCACCCGGTTGCGCCCGCCGAGCAGGTAGACCAGGTGCAGGGCGAACCAGGCGAGCCAGGCGAGCGTGCCGCGCAGCCGCAGGCGGCCGGTCAGGCCGCCGGCCAGCTGGACCACGGCCGACCGGCGCCCGATCGTGGCCATGGTGCCCTTGTCGTGGTACTTGAACGGCTCGGTGGCCTGCTTGCCCTCCAGCCTGACGATCTGCGCGGCCGCGTGCCGTCCCATCTGGATGGCGGGCTGGGCGAGCTGCGGCGTCGGGTCGTCCGGGTTCACCGCGATATCGCCCGCGGCGAAGATCCGGTCCTGGCCCTGCACCCGCAGGTCCGGCCCGACCACGATGCGGCCGTTCTTGCCCTGCGGCAGGCCCCAGGCGGCCACTCCCGGGCCGGCGGCCACGCCGGCCGCCCACACCGTGAGGTCGCTGGGCAGGTCCTCGCCGTGAGCGAGCCGCACCTGGTCCGCGGTGACCTCGCCGATGCGGGTGTCCAGCCGCACGTCGACGCCGCGGGCCAGCAGCTGGGCCTTGGCGTACTCCTGCAGCTTCGGGTGGAACGGGCCGAGCAGGTGCGGCGCCATCTCGACCAGCCGCACGTGCACCCGGGCCGGGTCGACGTCGGGGAAGGTGGCGCCGAGCACGGTGCGGCGCAGCTCGGCCAGCGTGCCGGCCAGTTCCACGCCGGTGGCCCCGCCGCCGACCACGGTGACGTTCAGGTCGCCGCTGTCCACGCTGAGCCGCTCGAAGCCGGCCATCAGGTGGTCACGGAGCACGATGGCGTCGGTCCTGGTATAGAGGCCGAACGTGTGCTCGGCCGCGCCCTTGACCCCGTAGAACGCGGTCGTCACCCCGGTCGCCAGGATGAGGTAGTCGTAGCCCATGTCGTGGCCGTTGCTGAGCTTGATCCGGCGGGATGCCGTGTCGATCGCGACCAGCTCCCCGCGCCGGAAGATCGCGTCATACCGCCGGGCAAAGCCGCCGGCCGGGTAGGCGACGTCGCCGGGGTTCAGCCCGGCGGTCGCGACCTGGTAGAGCAGCGGCTGGAAGGTGCTGTACAGGTGGCCGTCGACCAGGGTCACCCGCAGCCCCGCACGGGTAAGCCTGGAGATGGCGGACAGGCCGCCGAATCCCGCGCCGCAGATGACCACGTGCGGCGCGTCCGGGTCAGCCTGATGTCTTCGTGCCATCGTCCTCACCTCCGCCCCCCACTGCGATGTCGTACTGGTCCCCGCGCTTCTCTACGTATAGCCGGAACGCATGGCGGTCTTGTTCCGTATATGGCGGCGGGGCCAGGCTTCGCGGCCACAGCCGGTAGGCCCGGACCACGTTGATCTGGACGGCGTACAAGGTGAGCTGGGCCTGCAGGTAGAGCCAGGCGATCAGCCCGAGCACCAGGGCGAACGTGCCGTACAGCGGCGAGGCGTGGGCCAGCTGATGCGAGATGAAATAGCTGCCGAACGCCTGCAGGACCTGCCAGACGACGGCGCTGATGGCCGCGCCGGGCCACAGCTGCCGCCAGGTGATCTCGCTCGCGGTGCCGAGCCTGAAGCCGAGCCAGAACAGCCCGAAGTTCAGCACCATCGATACCGCGTAGAACAGCACGGACTGGCCGACGCCCGGCAGGCGGCCGGCCCCGGCCGCGATACCGGAAATGATCGTGGTGCCGATGAAGCCCACCCCGATCACGATGATCAGCCCGGCGCTGCGCAGC
>DAIOWL010000439.1:0-538 GCA_036758545.1 Streptosporangiaceae bacterium
GCTGCTGCCCGCCGAACCGGATCCCGGCGACGCACTGCGCCGCATCCTGGCCAAGGCCGACCAGGCGGTCAGGCCGCGGGGTTCGGTCACCGTAGTCGCCGGGCCGGTGGCCCGGGACCCGGCCGGGTACGCGACCGCGTTCGGGGTCGCCCGTGGCGCGGCGGCGCTGCGCCGGGCCAGCGGCCGCGGCGGTTTCGTGGACGTCGGCCGCCTCGGGCTGTCCGCGCTGCTGCTCGAGACCGGGACGCCGGACGCGCTGCGCCGTTTCGCCGCCGACGTGCTGCACGCCGTGGCGGAACACGAGGAACGCCACGGCGGGGACCTGCTGGCCACACTGCGGGCCTGGCTCTCGGCCGGCTGCTCGACGGCCGCGGCGGCGGACGCCCTCGTGGTGCACCGCAACACGGTGACCTACCGGCTCGGCCGCATCGAGCAGCTCACCGGGCGCGGCCTGCGGGACAGCCGGGTCCGCCTCGAGCTGGAGCTGGCCCTGACCATCCGGGAGATCGTCGAGACCGAGAGGCCCCGGGCTGAACCC
>DAIOWL010000439.1:548-6135 GCA_036758545.1 Streptosporangiaceae bacterium
ATCCGGGAGATCGTCCAGGCCGAAGCGCCGGACTGAACCCTTGAGTTCCTTGTGCCCGGTACCAGCAAGACATGGTTATTCCTGGGCTGGTGCACATGGCGGGGGACCAGCCCCGGCGGCAGCATCGGAAAAGAGCCCCGATACCGGGAGGTCGCCATGAAACCGCCGCCGTTCGCCTACGCCGCGCCTGCCACCCTGGAGGAGGCGGTCGGGCTGCTCACCGAGCACGCCGAGGCCGAGCCGCGGGTGCTGGCCGGCGGGCAGAGCCTGATCCCGCTGATGAACTTCCGGCTGGCCAAACCCGGGTACCTCGTCGACCTGCGCAACGTCGCGGGGCTCAGTGGCATCCGGCGTGACGGCGACGTCCTGGTCATCGGCGCGATGACCAAGATGGCGGAGGTCGAGCGATCCCCGGAGGTCGCCGTGGCCGCCCCGCTGGTGACCGAGGCGGTCGGGCTGGTCGCGCACGCCCCGGTCCGGAACAGCGGCACGGTGGGCGGCAGCCTGGCCCACGCCGACCCGGCCGCCGAGCTGCCCGCGGTGGCGCTGGCGCTGGACGCCCGCCTGGTGGCGGCCGGCCCCGGTGGCACCCGCGTGATCCCGGCCGCGGAGTTCTTCACCGGGCCGTACAGCACGGCGCTGGCGGCGGACGAGATCCTGACCGAGATCCGGCTGCCGGTCTGGCCCGGCGGGCACGCGTTCACCGAATTCTCCCGGGTGCACGCCAACTTCGCCGTGGTGGCCGTGGCCGCGCTGGTGGAGCTGGACGGCGACGGTCACGGCGACGGCGACGGCGATCGGATCAGGCGCGCGGCGCTGGCCCTGGCCGGGGTGGCCCCGACCCCGGTCCGGGCCACGGCGGCCGAACGAGCGCTGGCCGGCGCTCCCGCCGACGCCGCGACGATCCGCGCCGCGGCGGACGCGGCCGCAACCAGCCTGTCGCCAGCCGGCGACCTGCACGCCAGCCCGGAGACCCGGCGCGGCCTGGCCCGGACCTACCTGCGGCGCGGGATCGAACTGGCGGTCGCCCGCGCCCGGAACGAGAGGTGACAGCGATGGCCCCGGATACCCGCACGATCAGCCTGACCGTCAACGGCCAGCCGCACGTGGCCCAGGTAGAACCGCGCCGCCTGCTCGTCGACTTCCTCCGCGAGGACCTCGGCCTGCCCGGCACCCACATCGGCTGCGAGCACGGCGTCTGCGGGACCTGCACCGTGCTGCTGGACGGCGCCAGCATCCGCTCCTGCATCACCCTGGCCGTCCAGGCGGACGGCGCTTCCATCGACACCGTCGAGGGGCTCGCCCAGGGCGGTGAGATGCATCCGCTGCAGGACGAGTTCTCGGCCAAGCAGGGCCTGCAGTGCGGCTACTGCACCCCCGGCATGCTGATGCGGGCCCGCGAGATCCTCGCGGAGAATCCCGACCCGTCGCCGGACCAGGTGCGCGAGGCCATCGCCAGCAACCTGTGCCGCTGCACCGGCTACCAGTTCATCACCGAGGCCGTGATCAGCGCCGCCGCGCGGATGCGGGCCGCTAAGGAGGGGGTCGCCCCGTGACCACCGCGAATCAGGCCACCCCGGGCGCGCCGCCCGTCCGCGACCACTCCGGCAGCCGGCGCTGGGTGGGCCAGTCCATCCGCCGGGTCGAGGACCCGAAGTTCCTGCTCGGCCGGGGCGGCTACATCGCCGACCGGATCACCCCGGGCACCCTGCACGCCGCGGTCCTGCGCAGCCCGTTCGCGCACGCCAGGATCGGCCGGATCGAGACCGCCGCGGCCCTGGCCCTGCCGGGGGTGCACGCGGTGATCACCGGCCGGGAGGCGGCCGAACTGTGCGACCCGATGCCCGACTTCGGGCCCGACCCGGCCAAGCACACCTGGCGCTGCCTGGCCGCGGAGAAGGTCCGGTACGTCGGCGAGGGCGTCGCGGTGGTCGTCGCGGACAGCCGCTACCTGGCCGAGGACGCGCTCGAGCTGATCGAGGTCGAGTACGAGCCGCTGCCCCCGGTCACCGACCCGGAGCGCGCGCTCGCCCCCGGGTCCCCGCTCGTGCACGAGGCGCTGGAGTCGAACTGCGCCTACGAGCGCAGCTTCGACTTCGGCGACGTCGAGCGTGACTTCGCCGAGGCCGACGTCGTGATCAGGGACCGGCTGCGCTGGCACCGCTCGGGCGGCCAGCCGCTGGAGACCGTGGGCGCCATCGCCGAGTACGACCAGGGCACCGGCAGCTTCACCATCGACACCAACACGCTGAGCTTCACCAGCTACCTGTTCATGGCGGCGGGCACGCTCAAGGTCCCGGTCAACAAGCTGGACATCAGGCCGGTGCCGGCCGGCGGCAGCTTCGGCTCCAAGCTGTTCGCCAACAAGCCCGCGGTGATCGCGGGGATGTGCGCGCGCAAGACCGGCCGCCGGGTGGCCTACCTGGAGGACCGGTCCGACAACATCGCCAACTGCGACCACCACGGCTCGGACCGGGTCTACGACGTCGAGCTCGCGATGATGCGGGACGGCACCATGCGCGGCCTCAAGATCGACGTCGTCGACGACTACGGTGCCTACATCCAGTTCGGCGTGGGCCACCACGGCAACGCCCTGGCCCAGGTGGTCGGGCCGTACACCATCGGCAGCGTGCGCTACCGGGTCCGGGCGGCGCTGACCAACAAGAACCAGCAGGGCGCCTACCGGGGCTTCGGCTCCGAGGTGAACAACTGGATGCTCGAGCAGATGGTGGACAAGGCCGCGCGCGAGCTCGGCCTGGACCCGGTCGCGGTCCGCCGGATGAACTTCATCAGGGACTTCCCGCACTTCATCCCGACCGGCAACGTCTACGACTCCGGCGACTACGAGCGGGTGCTCGACCATGCCCTGGAGCTGGCCCGGTATGACCACTGGCGCGCCGAGCAGCGGCGGCTGCGCGAGGAAGAGGGCCGGTGCATCGGCATCGGCGTGATCACCGCCCAGGAACGCAGCGTGTTCTCCGCGACCGAGTTCTGGTTCTGGTTCGACGAGCCGGGCGCGCCGGTCACCTCGACCCCGGAGTCGGTGTCGCTCAAGGTCGACGCCACCGGCGGGATCACCGCGGTCCTGTACTCCTGCGCGTTCTGGGGCAACAGCCCGGAGACGATGGTGGCGCAGCTCGTGGCCGAGGAGTTCGACTGCAGCCCGTACGACGTGTCGATCGTCTACCACGGCAGCCGCGACGGGCTCCCGGCCACCGGCCCTGGCGGCTCCCGCACCACGGTGATGCTCGCCGGCGCGGTCGAGGGCGCGTCGGCCAAGATCAAGGAGAAGGCGCGCCGGGCGGCGGCCCACCTGCTCGAGATCGGCCCCGACGACCTGGAATGGGCCGACGGCGGCTTCCGGGTCCGGGGCGACCCGGAGCGGAAGAAGACGCTCGGCGAGATCGCGATCATGCTGCACCTGTTCAAGCACAGCTTCCCGGAGGACATGGAGAGCGGGCTCGACGCCTCGAAGGTGTTCGACCACCCGTACACGACCATGCCGTCGGCGGACCGGAAGGACCTGGGCGTCTTCTACCCGTTCGTCGGCCACGCCTGCCACGTGCCGGTGGTGGAGGTCGACCTCGAGACCGGCGCGGTCACGTTCCTGAACTACGCGGCCGTGCACGACTGCGGGACGCTGGTCAACCCGCGGTCGCTGGCCGGGCACATCGTCGGCGGCACGGCCCAGGGCATCGGCACCGCCCTGTACGAGGAGTTCGTCTACGACGACGACGGCCAGCTGCTGTCCTCCAGCTTCATGGACTACCTGATCCCGACCGCGATGGAGGTCCCCGAGCTCACCATCGGCCACGTCGAGACGCCGTCGCCGTACACGCCGCACGGCATCAAGGGAGGCGGCGAGGGCGGCCGGATGATGGCGCCCGCCGCCATCAACGCCGCGGTCAACGACGCGCTCGCCCCGCTCGGGGTCCGGCTGACCGAGCTGCCGATGACGCCGGAGCGGATCCTGGCCGCGCTGCGCGCAGCGGGTCATGCGGGGTGAGCGCTCCACCGGCCCCGGTCGCCGTGGTCACCGGCGCCAACCGGGGGATCGGGCGCGCCATCACCGTGGCCCTGGCCGCCGCCGGATACACCGTCGCGGCCAGCGCTCGTGACCCGGCCAGCCTGGACGCCACCGTGGCGGCGGCGGATCAGGCGGGCGGGACCGCGGTCCCGGTCGCGTGCGACGTGTGCGACGAGGCCTCGATGGAGGCACTGGCCGACCGGGCCAGCCAGCTCGGCCCGGTCGGCGTCGTCGTGGCCAACGCCGGGATCGCCGGGCCCACCGCGCCGCTGCACGAGATCACGCTGGCCGACTGGCGGGAGACGATCGCCACCGACCTGGACGGGGTGTTCCTCACCTTCCGGGCCTTTATCCCGGGCATGGTCGAGCGCCGGGACGGCAGCCTGATCGCGATCTCGTCGATGACCGGCAAGCGCCCGCTCTACGGCCGCACCCCCTACGCCGCGGCGAAGATGGGCGTCATCGGGCTGGTCCGCACGCTCGCGACCGAACTCGGACCCTACGACATCCGGGTCAACGCGGTCTGCCCGGGCCTGGTCGCCGGGCCCCGGATCGAGGCGGTGCTCGCCCGGCAGGCCGCGGCCCGCGGGATCTCCGAGGAAGCGGCCCGGGCCGAGGCGGATGCCCTGTCCCCGCTGCGCCGCCTGGTGACCGCCGAGGAGGTGGCTGCGGCCTGCGTGTTCCTCACCTCGCCCGGTTCGGCCTCCATCACCGGCGAGGACCTCAACGTCGCCGCCGGCGTCGTCATGTACTGATTTCACCGAAGGAGCCCGATGCGGATCATCGACCTCTCGCAGGACATCTACGAGGGCATGAAGGTGTACCCCGGCCACCTGAAGACCGTGCAGTTCGAGCACGCCACGCACGAGGAGACGGCGCCGCGGTTCGAGGGCGGCTTCTCCTTCCAGACCACCGGGTTCATGCTGAACGACAACGGGCCCACGCACGTCGACTCGTTCTCTCACCTCGACCCGGACCCGTCGGCGGAAACCATCGAGCAGATGCCGCTGGACCTGTTCTACGGCCCCGCGATCTGCCTGGACGTCACCGGCTTCAAGCCGGGCACCGACATCACCGCCGACGACCTGGACAGCATCGAGGCCGCGGCGCCGGTGAGCCTGCAGCCGGGCGACATCCTGCTGCTCTACACCGCCACCTGGAACCGCTTCGCCGGCGACAAGCGCTACCTCACCGACTTCGCCGGCCTGGGCGAATCGGCCGCGGAGTGGATCGTCAGCCGGCGCGTGAAGACGTTCGGCGTGGACAGCCCGACCCCGGACAACCCCACCAGCACCACCTACCCGGTGCACATGATGTGCCGCCGGGAGCACATCACGCACTACGAGAACCTCGCCCACCTGGACGAGGTCGTGAACACCCGCTTTACCTTCGCCGGCTTCCCGCTCAAGCTCCGCGGCGCCCACGGCGGCCCCACCCGCGCCGTCGCCCTCATCGGCTAAGACGCCGCCGTTACGCCCGCACCCGCATCCGGCCCCGGTCGATGACCACGGTGCCGTCGTCCTTGGTCGTCTGGAACAGCGCGGTGTCGCTGCCGTCCTG
>DAIOWL010000440.1:0-6109 GCA_036758545.1 Streptosporangiaceae bacterium
CCGCCGATATGGCCGCCATTCGCGGTCGGTGCGATGGCAGCGCTTCGCACGCCGAATTGTGATTATGCTGCCCGGCCTGGTGATGCGCTGAGAATCGCCGTGGCCCTGGTTCCGGTCAGCGATGCCGCTGGGCGGCGGGTGCCCGCGCGGACAGGGCGTCGCGACCACTGTCGCCAGACGCTGCCACTTGCGGCGGCCGTTGTGGCTGCCGGGCCGTCGGCTGGGCAGACGGCGAGGCCTACGGCGCGCGGTCGCTCTCGCGGATTACCTGCACGCCGAGGGTGCGTGGCGGGCCTTGCCGGCATTGTCTGCGCACAGTCGGCGCCGATCATGACGATCTTCGATCTCATGGTTCGCGTCCTCGCCGAGCGGATGGCGGTGCGTCTCAGATCGCTCGTGCGAGGCCCTGGATGGCGCGCAGCCGGCCGTCGGCCAGCGCGGCGGTGAGGTTCTTGGCTTTCGACTCGAAGTTGGGGACGAAGGCCTGCAGTCCAATCGGGCTGGGGGGCAACGTGAGCAGCGTCTGCATCATCGAGGCCGCCTGGCCGGTGAGGTCGTTCCACTGCTCGATCTCGAACCCGGAGGTTGCGATGGCCGTGCGCAATCGGTCGGATGTGGTCAGGTGACTGTATTCGGGCCGGTCGGCCCAGGGTACCGGGAAGTCGGGTTCGCGGTCCTGGGCGGCGACGATGTCCCACACAGCCAGCTTGCCGCCGCCGGCCAGGACCCGGTGCGCCTCCGCGTAGAGCAGGGCCTTGTCGGCCACGTTCATCTGAACGTGCTGGCTGAACATCAAGGTGAAGGTGGCGTCCTCGAACGGCAGGTCCGTGACGTCTGCCTGGCGCACGCAGATCCGGTCGCCCAGCCCGGCAAGCTGGTTGAGCCACCGTGCGGTCGCACAGTATTCCTCGGTGAGATCCACGGCGGCCACGCGGCAGCGGCTGCGTTCGGCGATGTAGCGGGCGGTTCCGCCGATTCCGGTGCCCGCGTCGAGGACCTCGTCGTCGGGGGTGATCTGGACCAGGTCGGCCAGTTGGGCGGTGGCGATGCGGCCCATCGTGTGGAAGTCCTCAAGCAGGGCGAGGTCCGCCGGCTGAAGGTGGCCGAGGTCCTTCCCGGCGGCTACGAGCGCCTGCTCGATAGCCTGCCGGGTCGCGCCGGTCGAGTACTGGGTCTGGATGTCTGTCACGTCAACGCCTTTCGGGTCGAACTACTTGCGGGACGGGGGGATGCCGTGCCGATGGCCGGAGGGTGCTCGGTTCGCCCGGTCCGCCTGCCGGACGGCGGCCGGGCCGGGCGAGACATCCGTCCTGCGGTCTGAGCAGGGCATTACCGGCTTGGGAGCATCAGCGGCGTGGCCGTGGCCGGGTCGGCGGGACCCATGAGCGAGACCATCGTGCCGCGATCGGCGGGACCCAGCAGCGGGGTGACGGTGGCCGGGGTGGCCGGGCCCATCAGCGTGGTAACGGTGCCCGCGGGAGCCGGGCCCATCAGCGGGCTGGCGCTACCGTGGTCGGCGGGACCCATGAGCGGGGCCGCTGCATCTCGCTGATCGGTTCGGTCAGGGACGAACCTGAGCGGGGAGATCTCCGGGATCTCGACGTCTGGGTATGGACTCCGGGTGTTCATTGCGTTTCCTTTCCGTTGATCGGGCCCACGCCCGGCGTACGGTCTCGCGGGCGCATGCCGTCCTGGTAGAGCCGGGCGGCCATGAGCTGGCTGGTGGGCACGACGGTGGTGCGCTGTCCGCCGCCGGGCCGGGCCGCTGCCTTTTGAGCGCGTCGATTTTGCGGTGCGCCGTCTTCTTCTCTGCGCTGGTGCTTCACCGGGCACCGGCTGCCGGGGTTTCCGCCACCCCGGTACGCGGCGTCGCGCCGGCAATGAGCGGGCCGGTGACTGGCAGCGGTGTCCGCGGGGCTTTGGCCAGCGCGGACATGGAGGTGATGTGCAGGACGAGCAGCAGCGGCACGCCGGCTGTCACGATCAGCGCGAGCGGGAGCTCGAAGATCGGCGCGGCGGACGGCGTGACGTTGAGCAGCTGGAATCCGGTGAGGCCGCCGAGGGTCAGGGCCACCACCAGATCGGTCATGCCGAACGCGTTGTGCCACATGGCGGCGCGGCGGCCCGTGCCCCGCGCGAGCCTGTACGCGACCAGCGGCGCGGCGATGCCGGCGGCGATGTCGCCCAGGCCCGCGGGCAAGGCGAACAGCGCGGGCAGATGACCGAGGGCCATCATGATCAGGAAAACCACCCCTTCCACCCGGAACAAGTGCGGGTATTCCAGGCGGCTCGCCAGGCCCGGTGCCGCCAGGGCGCGCGCGACCACCGGGATCCGGCGCAGGGCCAGCAGCGTGCCGAAGAAGCCGGCCACCGCGACCGGCAGCCACGGCACCCCGTGGCCGAGCCGCGTCTGGTACCAGCCGTGACCCGCGATCACCGCAGTGGCGGTGAACCAGCCGCCGAGCACGGCGGCCGCGGCCCCGGCCAGCAGCGCCGCACGCCGCCGGCCCAGGCCGGCGTGTTCCGCGCCGCTGTACAGCACGACGCAGGCCGCAGCCGCGATCGCGGTGGTCGCGGCGATGGTGATCGCCCATATGTAGGCAGGCGGGTCGTACATGACATCCTCCATCAGTAGATAGTAGTTCCAAGCTACTATCTTGTAACTAGTATCTGTCAACTAGTATTATTGGGGACATGACCCGGAACGTTCGCACCTACGACCACTTCTGCCTGACCGCGCGCGCCCTGGAGCGTGTCGGCGACCGCTGGAGCCTGCTGGTGATCCGCGACCTGCTCACCGGCGACAAGAGGTTCACCGACCTGATGGACCGCCTCGGCGGGATCACCCCCAAGACGCTCAGCCAGCGCCTGCGCGAGCTTGAGGACGCCGGGATCGTTGCCGCCGACCGCGAACCGGGGCGGCGGGAGGTCTGGTACCGCCTGACACCGGCCGGAGCCGACCTGCGACCCGTTCTCGACGCGCTCAGCCGGTGGGGGCTACAGCATGCCTGGCGCCGGCCCCACGCCGGCGAGCCGCTGCACGCCGAGCACCTGCTCCGCTCCGCCACCCAGGCCATCGACCTCGCCGCCGACGACCACGAACCAGCGTGCTGGCACTTCCGGCTCGACGGTGCGGACTACCTGGTCGAAAGCGATGGCCACCAGTGGTCACTCGCCACGAAAGCCCCGCCCGCACCGGCCGACGTCACGATCACCGCGACCACCCAAGCCCTGACCGCCCTGATCTTCGCCGGTTCAGACGCCGACATCGACATCACCGGCAACGCCAAGGCAGTCGAACGATTCCGGCGGCTAATCAGCACCATGGCCACCGTCGTACATCCCGTCTAGTCCCGTCTGGTCCGGGAACCCTCCAAACCTGGACGTTCTGTTCATAGCGCACGACTCGGGACACCCGTCATGGCGCTGACCTGGGGCAACACCAGGGCCAGGATTCGATCCGGGCTGTCTGGAGCGGGCCGGTGAACAGTTTGCAGCCGGTAGCCGTGGTATTGGGTGCAGGGGCATGACGCCCGCAGCTGCCATCATGGCCGGACGGCGTGAGGTTGCGGGGGCGGCGGAGGGAGGCTGAGCGGTGCCGGATGATGTGATGGTCGATGCCGGGGCTCTGCGCGAGCAGGTGCGGGAGAAGTACCGGGAGGTGGCCCTGGACCCGCGCCGGACGTTTCATTTCCACACGGGCCGCCGGCTGGCAGCCCGGTGCGGCTACGCGGCGGCACTGGCCGGCGCCCTTCCCGATCGCGCGGTGGAGTCGTTTTCCGGCGTCGGTAACCCGTTCTCGCTGCGTCGGCTGCGGCCCGGCGAGCGGATCGTCGATGTGGGCTCGGGAGCCGGGTTTGATTCGTTCATCGCTGCGGGCCAGGTCGGGCGGGACGGGCGGGTCGTCGGGGTCGACATGACCGCCGAGATGCTGGCAAAGGCGCGGGCGAGCGCGCAGGCGCTCGGCCTGGACCAGGTGGAGTTCCGCGAGGGCCTGGCCGAGCAGCTTCCGGTCGCAGACGGGTGGGCCGACACCGTGATCTCCAACGGTGTCATCAACTTGTGCCCGGACAAGAAGGCCGTCTTCGCCGAGATCCGGCGGGTTCTCAGGCCGGGCGGGCGGCTGCAGTTCGCCGATATCGCCAACGGCCGGCCCGTCCCGCCAGCGGCCTTGCGCGATATCGACCTGTGGACCGGTTGAATAGCTGGCGGACTGCCCCGTGCGGGCTGGCAGCAGATGCTGGAAGACTCCGGCTTCACCGATATCGGTATCGGTGACCCAGTCGATACCTTCGGCGGCGCGGCTGGCGAGGACCAGGCACGGGGCTTTGAGGTCTTCGGCTACACCTTCCTCGCCCGCAGGCGCTAACCCCGCCGCATGGACGAAACAATCCCGGCGATCTATACGGGAGCAGGCCCATGAACTGAGGCCAGCTGCCGCGCATAACGGGCCGTTACAGGCCGCAGGCTCCCTGGGCTTCTGTCAGCTACGAGGCGGTAAATATTCGGCAGGGATCCGTTGCGACGGCAAGATCCGAAAGTGATTACTGCCATGTTCTAGGCTGGTGGTCCGTTTACCGATGAGCGCGCTATACGCTCATCAGCCGCGCTGTGCGGCGGCCCTTGGTGTCAGGGGCGGGTGAGCCGGCCCCGCCGTAACGGGCGGTCGGAGCGGCGGGCCGCCGGTGACCGCTCGGGCAGCCCGCTGCGGTGGATCCGGACTCCGCCGACGAGCGAGAACGCGCGGATACGGACGGTCGGCGCGCCGGGACCTGGCTCCAGGCCGCCTTCGATCCTGGTGCCGCCGATCAGGCTGAAACCCGATGCCTCGACGCGTATCCCCGGGGGAACCGTGACCCGCGTCCCTCCCACCAGCGATACCTTGGTCAGCGTCACCTCCGGGGCGGCCAGCTGGGCCTGGCTGAGGTCCAGCCGGGCGCCGCCTACGAGGCTGACCACGATCACATGGCGGTCCATTCGCCATGGCCCGTGGATCTTCAGGCCGCCGACCGGCACGATGTGCCAGGACGGCGGACCGGAGGCCCCGCTGGTGACAGCGCTGCCGACCGTAGCAGCGTCCGCGGGAAGGTCGGCGGCAAGGCGGTCAAGATCCGCCCGGGTCCGCGCCGCGGTGGCGAGCTCCATCCGCTGGCTGAACTCCTCCAGGGTCAGCCGCCCGTCCCCGGTGGCTGCGCTGAGCCGCTCAACGGCCGCATCCCGCTCGGCGTCCGAGACCCGGATGCCCGCAGCCGGCTCCTCGCCGCCCGTCGTCTCGCCCATCGCTGCCTCCGCCTGCTGCCCGCCACCTTGCCGTGACCTACCCTAGCCGCCGCCCGCAGGCACGCCATGCAGCCGCGTGGACCTGACCCGCACCCACCGCGCGACTGCCGGCAGGCCGCTGGTACGCAAGGACAGGCAGTTGCCATCAACGCTTATCTGACAAGCGCATGAACCGCCTTATGGACGGATTCGCACGGGATAGCGCCGATCGCGTTGAAAGCCATATCGGGAGCCTATGGGTGGCGGCGGTGGCTCACGGCCTGGCGGTGGGCGAGCGTTGATTTCGGGGTGTTCCTTGTGCCCGGCGGGCTACGCGGGGGCCAGGGCCGCGACGTCAGCTTTCGCTGGCGTTTGCGGCGTTGTCGAGTCCTAGCCGCTGGCGGACGATCTGCCGGGCCAGGTTCAGGGCCGTGGGGTCGTCGTGTAGGACGAAGTTGGTGTCGGCGGCCAGCATGATCCCGTGCAGCTCAAAGGCGAGCCGGTCGGGGTCCTCGCGGGCGGGAAGCTCGCGCTGCTCAAGAGCGGTGGCCGCGAAGCTCCGGACCAGCGCCGCGAACTCGGAGTGCAAGGCGGCGACCCGTTTCTTGACCGGCCCGGGGCGGGTGCCCATCTCCAGCGCCGCGGCAGCGAAGAAGCAGCCGCCGGGAAAGGTGCGGCGCTGCAGGTAATCGAAGAACGCATCGCACACCGCCACCAGCTGGGCCAGGCCCGGCGGAGCCGCCAGGGCGGGCTGCACGACTTGTTCGTCGAGGATGCGGCCGGCTTCGTCCACGGTGGCCAGCTGGAGTTCCTGCTTGGAGCCGAAGTGCGCGTACAGGCCGCTCTTGCT
>DAIOWL010000441.1:0-6083 GCA_036758545.1 Streptosporangiaceae bacterium
GCCGCCGCCCTCGGTACCTTGCCCGCCGCGGCGAGGATCCCGATCGCGATGGCCAGGTCGAACCAGCTGCCCCGCTTGGGCAGGCTGGCCGGGGAGAGCCCGACCGTGATCTTCCGCTGTGGCCATTCCTCGCCACTGTTGACGATCGCGGCCCGGATCCGGTCCCGCGCCTCCCGCAGCGCGGTGTCGGGCAGGCCGACCAGGATCGTCCCGACCAGGCCGTTCGCGATGTCCGCCTCGACCTCAACCACATGGCCGGTCACGCCCACCAAGGCCACCGAGTGGGTGCGAGCCAGCGGCACGGCTACCCCACTCCCCGGATGTGCTCGACGGAGAACCCGCCGGTGCCGTCGTATATCAGGCCGACCACGTCGATGCGGACCTGATCGAACCGGACGCCGTGAGCGTTGAGCCATTGCACCGCGAGCCGGCGAAGCCGGGCCCGCTTGGCCCGGCTGACCGCTTCGAGCGGGCCGCCGTACCGCATGCCGGTCCTCGACTTGACCTCGACGACCACCAGCGCCTGCCGGTCGACCGCCACGATGTCGATCTCGCCGGTGGCGCAGCGCCAGTTGCGATCCAGGATCCGCAGACCGCACGACTCCAGGTACTCGGCCGCCGCCTGCTCACCGGATCTGCCGAGCACGTCCTTGGCGTGCATCGCCATCACCTCCGGCTCCGACATTGGCCGGAACTGGGGGTGGCTCGCATGACGGCATCGGCGGCTGTGGAAAACCAGTGAGGCGGTTCGTGGTCGTGGACAGGCAACCGGGAATTGTCAGTGCCTGGTGATCTAATCGGGCCGGGGCACTATCGGCCCGGCGCGGACGTGCTAGCCGACGCGTTAGTTGGCGGCGCGGCTGTAGGGGGCGCGGCCGGGCGGCTGCTCGGGTCGGGGCCCGGCGGTCACCGCGGGGATGCTCCGCTCCACGGCCTTCTTGCCCAGTTCGAACTCCTTGCCGTGGTGCATCACGGGCAACGGCTCGCCGTCGAGCAGCTCGTACTTGGCGTGACCCGAGGTGATCGTCACCCGCAGCCTACGGCCCCGGTAGCGGAGTCTGAACCGCAGCTCCGCGATCCCGCCGGGCAGGTGCGGATTGAAGGCCAGCGACCCGGCGCCTGCCCGCATGCCGCCGAACCCGGCTACCAGCGCTATCCACGCGCCGGCCAGCGACGCCATGTGCACGCCGTCCGAGGTGTTGTGCTCGACGTCCCTCAGGTCCATGAGCGCGGCCTCGGCCAGGTAGTCGTGCGCCAGGTCCAGCTGGCCGACCTCGGCAGCGATCACGGCCTGGGTGCAAGCCGACAAGGACGAGTCGCGCACGGTCAGCGGCTCGTAATAGGCGAAGTTCCTGGCCTTCTCCTCGGGCGTGAACGCGTCCGGGCGCATGTACATGGCAAGTACCAGATCCGCCTGCTTGACCACCTGCTTGCGGTAGAGCTGGAAGTACGGGTAGTGCAGCAGCAGCGGGTAGTGGTCCTCGGGCGTGTTCTTGAAGTCCCACCGGGCGTAGTCGGTGAATCCCTGGTGCTGCGGGTGCACGTTGAGGCGGTCATCGAACGGGATGTACATCGACGCCGCCGCGTCACGCCAGGACGCCGCCTCCTCGGTCGTCACCCCGAGCCTTTCCGCCACATCGGGCAGCTTGGTCGCCAGGTCGGCCGCGCTGGCCAGGTTCCGCTGCGCCATCAGGTTGGTGTAGATGTTGTTGTCCTTGACCGCGCTGTACTCGTCCGGCCCGGTCACGCCGTCGATCCTGAACCCGCCGGTGGCATCGTGCTGGCCGAGAGACCGCCATAGGCGCGCGGTCTCGACCAGCAGCTCGAGCCCCACCTCCTGCTCGAACTCGGCGTCCTCGGTCGCGTCCAGGTAGCGGAGCACCGCGTCGGCGATGTCGGCGTTGATGTGGAACGCCGCGGTACCGGCGGGCCAGTAGCCGGAGGTCTCCTGGCCGCGGATCGTCCGCCACGGGAAGGCGGCCCCGGCCAGGTTGAGGTCCGCCGCGTGCCGCCTGGCCTCGTCCAGGACCAGGTGCCGCCAGCGCAGCGCGTCGCCCGCGGCGGACGGCTGGGTGTACATGAGCACGGGGAGCACGAAGGATTCGGTGTCCCAGAACGTGTGCCCGTCGTAGCCGGTCCCGGTCAGCCCCTTCGCGGCGATCGGCCGGAATTCGGCCCGCGCCCCGGCCTGCAGGATGTGGAACAGCCCGAAGCGCACCGCCTGCTGGATCTCGGCGTCGCCGTCCAGTTCGACGTCGGCGCCGTTCCAGAACTCATCGAGGTAGGCCCGCTGCTCGGCGAGCAGGCCGTCCCAGCCGGTCAGGTGGACGGCCGCGAGCGCCCCGACCACCTGGTCGATGAGGGCGGGCCTGGTCCGGCTGCTCGACCAGCCATAACCGATGAACTTGACGATATGCAGCTGCTCGCCGGGGGCGACCTCGGACGCCACGGTGAACCGGGCCAGATCGGGATAGGACTCGATCCGGTTCGCCATCTTCTCCGGGCCGGTGATCACGTGGGACATCCCGGCCGCGATCCGCAGCCCGCTGGCCCGGGTCCTGTGTACCAGCAGCGCGCGGGAGAGGCCGCCGTCGCTGGAGCACTGGTACTCCTCGCTGACCAGCGGATTCTCCAGGACGGCGGAGAGCCGGGGATCCTTGCCCCGCTTCGGCAGCTCCTCGTTCGTGACCAGTTCGGATTGCAGCACGAGCCGCAGCTTCGCGTCCACCGGCTCGACCGTGTAGCTGATCGCCGCGATGGCGCGCTGGGTCAGCGACACGATCCGCACCGACGTGACCTTGATCCTGGCCCCGGCCGGCGAGGACCAGTCCACCTCCCGGGTCAGCGTGCCCGCCCGCAGGTCCAGGATGCGCTGGTGCGAGTGCAGCGTGCCGTACCTGATGTCGAACGGCTCGTCGTCCACGAGCAGCCGGATGATCTTGCCGTTGGTGACGTTGATGGCGGTCTGCCCGTCGTCGGGAAAGCCGTACCCCGCCTCGGCGTAGGGCAGCGGCCTGACCTCGTACACCGAGTTGAGATAGCTGCCCGGCAGCCCGTGCGGGTCGCCCTCGTCGAGGTTGCCGCGCAGCCCGAGGTGCCCGTTGGACAGGGCGAAGATCGACTCGCTCTGGGCCAGCAGGTCGAGGTCGAGTTCCTTCTCGACCAGACGCCACGGCTCGGTCCCGTACGCCGACTGCTTGATCATCAGGCGTCCTTGTCCAGGAGTTCCGCGAGGTCCTTGACCACGATGTCGGCCCCGTGCTTGGACAGCGCGTCGGCCTGGCCGACCCGGTCCACCCCCACCACGAGCGCGAAGTGACCCGCCCGGCCCGCCTCGACCCCGGCCAGTGCGTCTTCGAACACGGCCGCCTGGCTGGCCGCGAAATGGAGCTCGGTCGCCGCCGCCAGGAACGTGTCCGGGGCCGGCTTGCCGCGCAGCCCGCGCTCCTTCGCGATCAGGCCGTCCACCCGCACGTCGAACAGGTCGGCCAGCCCGGCGGAATCGAGGATCTGCTTGGTGTTGGCACTGGACGACACGATCGCCGTCCCTATCCCCTTTTCTCGCACCGAACGGATATAGGTGACGGTTCCCCCGTAGACCTGAACGCCCCCCTGGGCCAGCTTCGCTAGCACGAGGTCGTTCTTGCGATTGCTTAGGCCGTTGATCGTGGGCGTGCCCGGCGGGTCATCCGGCTTGCCCTCGGGCAGCTCGATGCCGCGGGACTCCAGGAAGGACCTGGTGCCGTCCTGCCTGGGCTTGCCGTCGACGTAGGCGTCGTACTCGTGGTGCGCGTCGAACGGGACGAACTCGGTTCCGGTGCTCTCGGCGCGGGCACGGAGGAATTCGTCGAACATCTCCTTCCACGCCGCCGCGTGCACGACCGCGGTCTGGGTGACCACGCCGTCCATGTCGAACAGGCAGGCCTTAACCCCGCCGGGAAGCCCGAGCATTGTCCCTCCGCCGTCAGCTACGCCGGGAAGTCCGGCTTGTCCTCTGGCACCTCAAGGTCGGCCTTGGCCAGTTCCTCGATGTTGACGTCCTTGAAGGTGACCACACGCACGTTCTTCACGAACCTGGCGGGACGATACATGTCCCATACCCAAGCATCCCGCATTGTGACCTCGAAGAACACTTCACCGTTGTCACTTGACCGTACGTTCAGTTCTACGTCATTTGTGAGATAGAAACGGCGCTCGGTCTCGACCACATGGGTGAACAACCCGACGACATCGCGGTACTCGCGGTAGAGCTGAAGCTCCATCTCCGCCTCGTACTTTTCGAGGTCCTCCGCGCTCATGATTCCATTCTCCTCTCGTTCTCCCCCAGCGCACCCGCCGGGCCCAACGCGGCGGCCACCAGGGCCCCGGCCGGGTCGTCGACGGCGGGATCGGCGTCGCCCAGCAGGTCAGCGGGCTCCAGCAGGTGCGCCGGGTCGTTCGGCGCTACCGGAACGGCCAGGGCCGCCGCACGGGTCACGTTCACGAACGAATACCGGTGCACCGGGCTCGGCCCGTGCTCAGCCAGGGCGGCGACGTGCTCATCGGTGACGTATCCCTTGTGCCGGTCAAAACCGTATAGGGGATAACGTTCGTGCAGGTCCCGCATCATCCTGTCCCGGCTGACCTTGGCCACCACGGAGGCCGCCGCGACCGACGCGGTGACCCGGTCGCCCTTCCAGACCGCGAGCCCGGGAACGCCGAGGCCGCGGACAGGGAAACCGTCGGTGAGCACGAACCCGGGCTTGCTGCGCAGGCCAGCGAAGGCGCGGCGCATACCGGAGACGTTGCACACGTGCAGTCCGGTGGCGTCGATCTGGTCGGCGCCGATGACCACGACGTGCCAGTCGATGGCCCGGCGGAGCACCTCGGCGTAGGCCTCCTCCCGAGCCTGAGGGGTGAGCAGCTTGGAATCGGCCAGCCCGGGCATCCGCCGGATGCTGGCCGGATCGAGCACCACGGCCGCCACCACGAGCGGTCCCGCGCAGGCCCCCCGGCCGGCCTCATCGATCCCGGCGACGGGCGCGAACCCGGCCCGGCCGAGCACGGTTTCGTACGCGCCGAGCCCTCCGTCCCGGCGGGGCGTATAGCCCGGATACCTCGGATACAGATTCCGGAACGACACCGGAGGGCCGGAAGGGGCCATAGGGGGTTCGGCCGCCCGTGAGGCCGGGTCGCTGGCGGGCGGCACACCAGGATGGCGGGTCATGACACTGGGAAGGGTACGCCAGTTGCCGACCTCACGCGGACAAGCCGGCTATCGCGCCCAGGCCAGGCTTGCGTTCCCCGCACCCGCGCGGAACTTAGCGACGGGCGGTACGGCGGCCGACGCGACGGGCGGTACGGCCGCCTGGGCCACAGGCCGTGCGGCGGCGGGCGATGCGGAGCCGGGCCCGGCGTTGCAGCCAGGTGACCGGGACGGCGGCGGCGAAGCCGAGGGCCAGCGGCAGGGCCGGGCTGGAGGGCTCGAGCCGGGCCGACAGGAGGTTGGCAGTATCCCGGGTGGCCGCGGGGTCGCCGGTGCCCTGGGGCGCCGGAGGGGCCGCGGCGGCGCTCAGCTTGGGCTGCTCGAAGGTGGCAGGAATCGGCAGGATCCGCCACCGGCTGATCGGCCAGATGATGACGAAGGCCCGGCCGATCACGGCGTTCTCCGGGATCGTGCCGCCGCCAGGCTGGCCGAGGTGGTTCCTCGAGTCGTCAGAGATGAGCCTGTGGTCTCCCATGACCCACAGCCGGCCAGGCTGGACCACGACATTGAACCTGATCTCGGAGGGGGCGTCGCCGGGGTACAGGTAAGACTCCTCGGTGAGCGGGAAGCCGTTGACCGTGACCCGGCCCTGTGCGTCGCAGCAGGCCACCTTGTCACCGGGCAGGCCGATGACCCGCTTGATGAGGATGTCCCCCGGGTGCCCGAAGCCGAACATGCTGGCAAAACCCTGGGCGAACTTCACCACGAAGTTGGTGTCCCTGGGCGGCGTGCCCGGATCCCACGAGCCGTCCCCGTTGAAGACCACGATGTCACCGCGGTGGATGCTGCGGACGTCGTAGACGAGCTTGTTGACCAGCACCCGGTCGTTGATCTCGAG
>DAIOWL010000442.1:0-6083 GCA_036758545.1 Streptosporangiaceae bacterium
GGGCCGGGAGGCGGTCCCGGCGGCCGGGGCGGCTCCCCCGGTGCCGGGCAGCCCGGCCGCGGTATGGCCGGGACCGGAGCACCCGGCGGGGCGGCAGCACCCGGCGGGACCGGGGCACCCGGCGGGAGCGGTACCGGAGGGATGCCGCGGGGCGGTGCCGGCGGCTTCGGCGCCGGGAACGGGCAGGGCCGCGGCCTGGGTGGCAACACCACGGTGAGCAGCGCCCTGACCAGGCTGCTCGAACAGGACGCATCCAGCTATACGTGGGTAGCCGCCACTGCGGGTTCAGAGGGTGCGGCGCCGCTCGAGCTGGCCACCGGTGACGCGGTGATGGCGATCGGCGGGTTCAACGGGACCGATCCCTGGCCCACCCTGGCCGTCTTCAAGGAACTGGTGGCCAGGCACGAGATCCACTACTACGTGGGCCAGGGCAGCCAGAGCTTCGGCGGCGGACGCGGCTCGTCGGCCATCGCGGCCTGGGTGGCGGCGCATTTCACGAAGCAGACCGTGGGCGGCCAGACCGTCTACGACCTCACCAGGCCGTTGTCCTGAGCGAGCGGTTCCCCGGGCCGGACGCACTGAGTCCGGGGTTCCACTGCGCCAGAACGCACTGGATCCGGGGTTTCATGGCGTTCGGGTGGCGCGATCGCGGGTAGTGGCGACGTTCGTGGAGTCCATCCTGGCCCGGAGCTACGCCTTCGTCGTGGTCAGCCTGCGGTACCTCATCGTCGGCGGCTGGGCGGCCGCGGTGGTGCTGGCCATCATGTTCCTCCCGCCGCTGAGCGCCACGTCCTCCGGCGGCCTGTCGGACCTGATCCCGCCGGGCTCGGCCGCCGCCCGCGCCGAAGCCGACGTAGCGCACCAGTTCGGCTTCCCCATCGACGCGGCCGTGGCCATCGTGCAGCGTGCCCCGCACGGGATGCCCGCGGCCGTCAGGGACCGGGCGCTCCGCCAGGCGATCGCCGTGGACCGGCGGCTATCCGGCCAGCCAGAAGGCCAGCTCGCCACGGCCGCGGCGGCGCTGGCCAGGGCCGGTCATCCGGACGCCGCCCGGATCCTGTCCGGCCCGGTCAGCCCGGGGCCGCCGGGTGGCATTCCCGGGCTGACCGGGGCGTTCCCGCTGCCGAACGCGGCCGGCTTGCTGCGCGGGACGAACGAGCAGTCCACCACGGTCATCACGTTCCTCGCCTTCCGGCCGGGCACCTCGTTCGGCGCGCAGACGGCGGGTGCGAACGCCTACGTGCACTGGTTCCTCAGCCGGCCCGACGATCATGTCGTCGGGGTGACCGGCCCGGTCCCGGCCGAATACGACCAGAGCCAGATCATCGGCAAAGACATCGTGTGGGTCGAGCTGTTCACGGTGCTCGCCATCGCGCTGATCGTCGGCGTGCGGTTCAGGTCGGTCGGCGCTCCGCTGGCCACGCTGGCCTGCGCCGGCACCGCCTACGTGATCGCCATCCGTGTCGTGGTCTGGCTCGCCGGGCGGATGGGCGTCACGCTGCCTCCTGACCTGGACCCGGTGCTGGTGGTGCTGCTGCTCGGGGTGACCACCGACTACACGGTGTTCTTCCTGGACGGCATGCGCGCCCAGGTCGCGGGCGGCGTGCCGCGGATCCGCGCGGCGCGGCTGGCCACCGCGGAGTTCGCGCCGATCATCCTGGCCGCGGGCATAATCGTGGCGGCCTCGGCCGCCTCCCTCGTGGTGGCCAGGACGAAGATGCTCAGCGCGTTCGGCCCCGGTCTCGCGCTCACCGTCCTGACCGCGATGGCCGTGTCGATGACCCTGGGTCCCGCGCTCATGGCCATCTTCGGCGGCCTGCTCTTCCGGCCGGTCCCGCGCTGGCTGCGGCGCCAGGGCGTGACCAGGCGGGAGGGCGGCGGGCGACAGCCCGGCCGGCCGCCAGCGCGCTGGAACCTGCGAACGCGGGCGGCCCGGCTCGCCGCCGCGCGGCCGATGGCGCTGCTGATCGCCGCGGCGGGCATCGCCGGCCTGCTCGCCGCGGCCTGGGGCGCCCACACCATCCACCTCGGATCACCGCTGATCAGGGAGCTTCCCGCGTCCGCTTCGGCCGCGCGCGCTGGTGCCGCGGCGGCGGACGGCTTCGCGCCCGGAATCTTGTCCCCCACCGAGATCCTGGTCATCGGCCCGGGCGTGGCCAGGCAGACCGCGGCGCTGGCCCGGCTGCAGCACGAACTGGCATCCCGGCCCGGTGTCGCGGAGATCGCCGGCCCGGCCAGCCTGCCCGGCTCGATACCGGTCAACCCGATGCTGGCTGCTTCCGGCGGCGCCGCCCGGTTCGTGGTGGTGGAGAATACCGATCCGCTCGACGCGACCGCGATCAGCCGGGTCCGGCAGCTTCAGCACGACCTGCCCGCGCTCGCACGGGCCGCCGGGCTGCGAGGCGCGCGATTCGAACTGGCCGGCCAGACCGCGCTGACCGGCGATTCCATCGGCTCGGTCTTCGCCGACCTGGGCCGCGTCGCGCTGGCGATCATGGTGGTCACGCTGGTGCTGCTGGCGCTGTTCCTGCGGTCGCTGCTCGCGCCGGTATACCTCCTGGCCGCCAGCGTGCTGGCCGTATTCGCCACCCTGGGGCTGACCATCGGCATCGGCCAGCACATCCTCGGCTACGGCAGCCTGGTCTACTTCGTGCCGTTCGCCGCCGGGGTGCTGCTGGTCTCGCTCGGCTCGGACTACAACGTCTTCGTGGTGGGGCGGATCTGGGAGGAGGCACGGCGACGGCCCGTCGCCGACGCGGTCGCCGCCGCGACGCCGCAGGCCTCGCGCGCCATCACCACGGCCGGCGTGGCGCTGGCGGCGAGCTTCGCCATGCTCGCGGTGATACCGCTGGAGCAGTTCAGGCAGATCGCCCTCGCGATGGCGCTCGGCGTCGTCCTGGACGCGATCGCCGTCCGCTCGCTGCTGGTCCCGGCGCTGGTGGCGCTGTTCGGACGGCTCGGCATGTGGCCGGGCAATCGCCGCGCCAGGCCGGAGGCCGCGCCCGCGTCACCACCGCGGGTGCCGGCCGGCGATCAGCCCTGACCGGCCCGTTCCAGCACAGCCACCCAGGCCCGCACGGACGCCTCGCCGATCCTCGCCTCGTTCACCTCGAACTCCGAAGCCTCGATGCTGACCACGGTCCACCCGTGGCTGAACGCGGCGCGCAGCTCGTCCTGCGTGACCCGCCGCGGCCCCCAGGTCCCCGGCTGACGATCGCTGAAGCAGACCAGGTAGCCGCGGCCGCCCGGGCGCAGCACCGCCGCCAGGCTGGTCACGTACCTGGCCCGGTCCTCGTCGTCGAATACGTGGAACACGCCGCTGTCGATGATCGCGTCGAAGGTCAGGCCCAGGTCGGCCAGCCGGAGCGCGTCACCGACTTCGAAGCGAGCCACCAGGCCCCGTTCGGCCGCCTTCTGCCTGGCCCGGCGGACGGCGAGGGCGGATACGTCGACACCGACCGCGTCGGCGCCGTGGGCGGCGGCCAGCAGGGTCTGCTCCCCTGTGCCGCAACCGGAGTCGAGCACACGCCCGGCGAGCAGGCCCTGTTCCGCAAGGCGCACGAAGGCCGGCTGCGGTCGGCCGATGTCCCACGGCGCGGGTGTCTTCGCGGCATATGAGTCGTCCCAGCTCGGCGTCGTCATGGTGTCCAAAAGTACCGGATTCACTTCCCCAAGATATATAGTCTGTTGACAGATAGTCTGTACACAGTTAATCTGTGCGTAGGTTAGCTAATGAGGGAGGAACCATGTGGGAGTACGAGTACAGCCTCGAGACCAGCGCCGACCGCGGGGCGCTGTGGCGCCACTGGGCGGACATGGCAGCCTGGCCGCAGTGGAACGACGGCATCGAGACGATCGACGTGGACGGGCCGTTCGCGGTCGGCACCATCTTCACCATGACCCCGCCCGGGGACGAGCCGATCAGGATGCGGCTGGTCGAGATCGAGCCGGGCACGTCGTTCACTGACGAGATGGACGCGGGTGATTTCGTGGTGCGGACCGAGCACCGGCTGGAGCCCGCGGCCGGCGGCCTGACCAAGATCGTCTACCGCACCCAGATCACCGGCGAGGCGGCCGGCCACGTCGGCCCGGAACTCGGCCCGCAGATCACCGCGGACTTTCCCGAGGTCGTGGCCGCACTGGCCGGGCGCGCAGAGGGCTGACCCGGTGCCGCTCGATCCGGAGGACAGCCCGGGGTTCCTGCTCTGGCACGTCACGCTGCGCTGGCAGCGCGAGATCGCCGCGGCACTGGCCCCGCTCGGCCTGACCCACGTGCAGTTCGTGCTGCTGGCCGCGGCGTGGTGGCTGAACTCCCGCGGCGAGGAACCGAACCAGCTCAGCGTCGCCCGCCAGGCCGGCACCGACGTGAAGATGACCTCGGAGGTGCTACGCAAGCTGGAGGCCAAAGAACTGGTCGTACGGACCGTCGACGTCGCGGACACCCGGGCCAGGAGAATCCGGGTGACCGAACGGGGCGGCGAACTCGCCCTTGCGGCGGTGACTGCCGTGGAGGGTGTCGACACTGCCTTCTTCCGGGCCGTCCCCGATCCCGGGGCGCTGCTGGCGATGCTGCGGACGCTGGCCCGGGGCGGGGGCTGATATACCGGGAAGATGAGCGCCGATTCGCTGGCCGGCCAGATGCGCGCCGCTGCGAGATCACTCCTGGCCTCGCTGGACGGTGAGCAGCGCGAGCTCGCCGCCCGGCCGTTCGCCGACGACGCGGCCCGGCGGTGGCTGGAGTACCGGCCGCGCAGCCGGCCCGGTGCATGCCTCGCCGAGCTCAGCGGGACCGCCACCAAGGCCGCGCACCGGCTGCTGGCTACCGGGCTGAGCGAGCACGCGTTTGCGCAGGCGATGGGCATCGTCGCGCTGGAGGAGGTGCTCGACTCCAGGGAGCGGTGGCGGCGGGGCCGGCACAGCGGCGACTACTGGGTGAGCGTGTACGGCGACCCGGACGGCGATCAGCCGTGGTCGTGGCGGTTCGAGGGGCATCACCTGTCGGTGACGATGACCGTGGCCGGCCAGGAGGTCTCCCCCGCCCCGGTGTTCTTCGGCGCCAACCCGGCTTGCGTCAGCTACGCCGGCCACCCGGTGTCCCGGCCGCTCGGCCCGGAGGAAGACCTGGTCCGGGCGCTGCTGGACGCGATGGGCCCCCAGGTCCGTTCGGCCGCCGTGGTGGCGAGCCAGGCCCCGGCCGACATCCGCACCGGAACCAGCCCCCGGGCCAGCCAGGGCATCGAACCACCCGGCGTGCCCGCCACCGGGCTCGGGCCGGCCGCGCGGGCCCTGCTGGCCCAGCTGGTCGCGCTCTACCTGGACCGGCTGCCCGCGGAGCTCGCGGGCCGGCAGGCGGCCCGGCTGGACGGGTCGGAGCTGCACTTCGCCTGGGAGGGGCCGCTGACGCCGGGCGCCAGGCACTACTACCGCGTGCAGGGTGACGACCTGCTGATCGAATACGACACCACCGCCGACGGCAACCACGCGCACACCGTGCTGCGCCGTCCGCGCAGCGATTTCGGCGACGATGTGCTCGCGGCGCACTACGCACGAGCGCACCCCTGACCGCTCGGGTCAGGTGCTGCAGGCCAGGTGGATGATGACCGGCTTGCTGCGGGCGCCGGCCTTGTCGTAGATCCACGCCTTGACGGTGCTGAAGTACTCGAAGCCGGTCCCGCATCCCTGGTCGAGCGGAAAGGCGATGCTGTTCCCCGTGACGATCCCGTCCGCCGGGCTGGAGAACGGATACTGCTGCTTGCGCCAGTCGGACCCCTGGACGCCCACGAAACCGAAGCCCGCGGCATTGTGGCCAGGATCGGAATAGGAGATCACGAAAAACACCCGCGCGCCTTGCTGGTAGGTATAGCTGCCGACGATGCGCGGGGCCGGGGCCGCGGGCACCGGCTTGGGCGGGAGCTGGGGCGGCCTGGCGGCCATCCTGGCCGCTGGCTGGGACAGGCCCGGGTCATGGTCTCGCTGGTGCCGGGTCACGGCGTTCAGGCCGTATCCGGCGGATGCCCCGAGGATGACCGCGATCGCCGACGCGGCGATCAGCGGCCGCCGCCGTGGCCGCCGCCGCCCGCCCT
>DAIOWL010000443.1:0-6077 GCA_036758545.1 Streptosporangiaceae bacterium
CGGTTCCTGTCGGTGCACTGAGCCTGTTCAAGGGCCACGGGCCCCACGGGCCGGACCCGGACCGGTGGCAGGGATGCCGCGCCCTCGGGCGTCCCGGCCAGTACGACGGCGGCCGCGGTGCCGATCACCAGGTGCGGCAGGTACGGCACGACCAGCGGATTGCTCACCCACTGGGCGAGCCCGGCGGCCACCACCGGGCCGAGGCCGAATCCGGCGGTCAGCGCCAGCGCCGACCGCCGCACGCTCAGCCCTTCGTCCGGGGAGACCTCTTGCACCCACGCGGTGGCGGATCCGAACACGACACCCGAGCACAGCCCGGCCAGGGCCCGGCCGACGGCGATCATGGCCAGCGACCTCGGCGCGAGCACCAGCAGCAGCGTGGCCAGCGGGGACAGCGCCACGAAGGGCCAGACCACCGGGCGCCGTCCGAACCGGTCCGAGGCGGGCCCGCCGATCAGCAGCCCTGGAATCAGGGTCAGCGCGTAGACCAGGAACAGGCCGGCTACCTCGCCCGCGGTCAGCCTGAGCTCGTGCCGGTAGACGATGAGCATCGGCGAGAACTGGTTGGCGCCCCAGCCGACCGCGAACATCGCGAACGCGATCCGCATCCAGGCGCGGGGGCTCCTCCTGGCAACCGTCGTGCTAACCATGACATCGACCCTAACGCGGAAACCGTCAAATCCCCATTTGACTGTCCTGGCGTTAGGCTGGAGGCATGGACCCGGACGCTGACCTGGCCTCGGTGGCCGCCCTGATGGCCGACAAGCACCGCGCGCAGATGCTCCTGACCCTGCTCGGCGGGACGCCGATGTCGGGTTCGGCCCTGGCCGAGGCGGCGGGCATCTCCCGCTCGCTGGCCAGCGCGCACCTGAAGAAGCTGGTCGCGGGCGGGCTGGTCCGCGCCCAGCCCAGCGGCCGGCAGCAGCTGTACTCGATCGCGTCCGAGCCGGTAGCCGACGCATTGGAGGTCCTCATCCTGCTCGCGCCCGCCACCAAGGTCCGCTCGCTCGGCGACGCGAGCCGGGCCAGGAGCCTGCGCTGGGCACGGATGTGCTACGACCACCTCGCGGGCGCGGTCGGGGTCTCGGTCACCGAGGCGCTGATCGACCGGGGCCTGGTCGTCGCGGAGGATGGCGTCTTCGCGCTAGCTCCGGGCGCAGCCGGTGAGTTCGGCCGGTTCGGCATCGAGATGGACCGGCTGGAGCGGCGGACCCGGCCGCTGCTGCGGCCCTGCCTGGACTGGAGCGAGCGCCGCTATCACCTGGCCGGCAGCCTGGGCACGGCCCTGACCAGGAGCATGATCGAGCGCCGCTGGATCACCACCCGGGAGGCCAGCCGCATCGTCGTGGTGACCGAGGCGGGCGAGGCGGGCCTGCGGGACTGGCCCGGCGTGGACCTGGCCCAGCTCACATCAGCCGCCTGACACGTTGTCGCGGAGCCTGGTCAGCAGGGCTTCGAGCTGACCGACGTCGCCTTCGGACAGCCCGGCGCGCAGCCGCTGGTCGAAGGCCGTGGCCGCGTCCCGCAGCCGGAGGAAGAGCGCGTCGCCGGCCGGGGTCAGCTCGACCAGGTGCAGCCGCCGGTTGGCCGGATCGCGACGCCGGGTGACCAGCCCGGCGGACTCCATCGTGTCCAGGTGATGGGTGAGCGTGGCCCCCTGGATCCCGACCGCCTCGGCGAGTTCGCGCTGGCTGGCGCGTGGCCGGCTCTTCAGCGAGATCAGCACCAGCCAGACCGGGAGCGACCCGCCCGCCTCGGCCAGGGTTTCGTCGAAGGCACGGCTGACCGTCCTGGCCACCCTGTTCAGGTGCAGGCCGAGCGGCGGGTGCGCGGGGCGTGGCATGAGCGAAGGGTAACACTCCTCCATCGATGTCTAACCGTTTGATACCATACGCTTTGATATCTAATTATACGGGAGGTGCATCATGAACGATCACGCCGAGGGCCGCTCGATGAGCGGGCGGGTCGCGCTGGTGGCCGGCGCGAGCAAGGGGATCGGCGCGGCCACGGCCGAGGCGTTCGCCGCCGCCGGGGCGGCTGTGGTGCTCGCCGCCCGCGACACCACCGCGCTCACCGCCGTCGCGGACGGTATCCAGGCGCGCGGCGGCCGGGCGCTCGCCGTCGGCGCCGACGTCACCGACGCAGCGTCGATGCGTGATGTGGTGGACCAGGCCGTGACGGTGTTCGGCCGTCTCGACGCGGCGTTCAACAACGCCAGCGCGGGCCCGCTGCCGGCCCCGCTCGCCGACATCGACCCGGACGAGTTCGACCTCGGCATCGCCACCAACATCCGCGGCACGTTCCTGGGGATGAAGTTCCAGATCCCGGCCATGCTCGCGAGCGGCGGGGGCGCCATCGTGAACATGGCCTCGGTCGCCGGGCTGAACGCCACGGCCAACCTCGCGGCCTACGTCGCGGGCAAGTCCGGGATCATCGGCTTGACCAAGGTGGCCGCGCTGGACTACGCCGACCAGGGCATCAGGGTCAACGTGGTGGCGCCGGGCCCGATCCGGACGTATCACATCGAGGCAGCGGGCGAGCAGGCGATACGCGCGGCGTCGATGTCGACGCCGATGCGGCGGATGGGCACGTCGGCCGAGGTGGCCCAGACCGTGCTCTGGCTGTGCTCGGACCAGTCCTCGTTCATCACCGGGACCGTCATCCCGGTCGACGGCGGGCAGAGCGCCGGGAACAAGCCGCCGCAGATGTACCGGCAGGGCCAGCCCATGAGCGATCGCCCGGCGGTCGCGGGCGGCTAGCCGGCCTCCTGCTCCTGCCCCTGCACCCGCGTCGCGCTGAAAGCGGCCACGGTGCCGACGATGTGCGACTCCATGGCGGCCCGGGCAACGTCGGGGTTCCGGGATCTGATGGCGATCCTGATGACATCGTGGTCGTGGTTCCGGTCGTGGAGGGAGCCGGATAGCCGCTCGATGCCGCCGATCGTGGTGACGAGGAAGTCGGAGAGGTCCCACATCTGCTCGCTGAGGTCTGCCATCAGCCGGGAGTGCGACATCCGGTGCAGGACCAGGTGGTACTCGCGGTTGCGCAAGCGATATCCGCCCGGCCGTTCCCCGGGGTCATCGAGCCTGTCGAGATCGGCGATGCGCTGCCACGCGTCGTCGAGCTCGACGAGCTGGGCGTCTGATCGGCGTACCGCCGCGGCGGCAGCGATCTCACCTTCGAAGCGGCCGAAGAGGTTGAAGAAGTCCTGAATCTCCTGCGCCGAGTAGGAGGCGACCCGGCAGCCGCTCTGCGGCACGATCTGGACGATCCCGGTGGCCTCGAGCCGGCGCATGGCGTCCATGACCGGTTGCTTGCTCACCCCGAACTCCGTCTTGACGGCCTCGATCGAGATCCGGGAGCCGACCGGGTAGCGGCCGGTCAGGAGCCTCGCCTTGAGCTCGTCTAGGACCAGCTGGGCCAGCCGCTGACCCGGATAGGCGGACGGAAGGGAGGCTGACATCGATCCGCTCCTCTTCCTCCGGTTCGCCGAGCGCTGGGGCCGCGAGCAGGGTCTCGACACGATGCAGCTCGAGGTCCTGATGCCGCGGCAGTGGGCTCATCCGAGCAAGGAGTTCCTGAAGGCCTGGTACACCCGCGTCGGCTACCGCCCGGTTCGGACAGGGCAGTTCGAGGAGAGCTATCCCGAGCTCGCTCCGCTCCTCGCAACACCCTGCGATTTCGTCATCTATCACAAGGACCTGCCTGCTTCGCCGTGACTGCTTATCCGACGCCGGCCTCCGTGCTTTCGTGGCCGAGGTCGACGATGCAGAAGCGGTTGCCCTCGGTGTCGGCCAGCACGATGAAGTCCGGGTCGTCGGGAAAGCGGTCCCAGTCGACGCGACTCGCACCGAGCGACACCAGGCGGTCCGCCTCCGCCTCCTGCTGGGCCGCGTCGGCGACGTGCAGGTCGAGGTGGTGCCGCGGGTGGTCATCCGGCGGTGTCTCGCTGAACTGCAGCGCGATCCTGGTCCCGGTTCCGCCGGGCGGTTCCAGCACCCTGGCCCAGCCGCCGAAGGCGCCGTCGCGCACGCGGTAGCCGAGCGCCTGGCACCAGAACTCCTCGGCCCGCGCGCGATCGGTAACTCCCAGCACCACTACGCCGAACCTGAGCATCGGCTGCCCCTTCCTCCCTACCGCACTTTTATTTTCCCAGCGGACGCACGGACTCGCCCGGTAACCTTGGCCCCCGTGCCTGACGCTGTCGCCCGACCAGCGCCGCGACCGCAACCAGCATCTCAGCCGCAGCCGGCGTCACAGCCAGAGATCCGCCCCACCGGGCCCGCAGCCGGAACGCGGCTCGCCTGGCTGGACGCACTGCGCGGGATCGCCGCGCTGGCCGTGGTATTCGACCACCTGACCTACTCCGTCTTCCAGCCGGTGCGGGATTCGGTCTATCACTGGTTCGACCCCGGCCAGTACGGCGTCTTCGTGTTCTTCCTCGTCAGCGGCTACATCGTGCCCGCGTCGCTGGAGCGCAGGGGCAGCGTCCGCGGCTTCTGGGTGAGCCGCGTGTTCCGGCTCTACCCGGTCTACCTGTTCGCGCTGAGCGCCATGATCGTGCTCTGGGCCAGCGGAATCGGCTCGCTGGGCGGTATGGACACCGACGCGGTGACCTCCTCGTTCGCCGACGTGTTCATGCTGCAGAGCGTGCTGTGGGCAGCGACCGTCCCGAACGTGGTGTGGTCGCTGGCCTACGAGATGGTGTTCTACCTGATGATCACCGCGCTGTTCCTGGGCGGCGTGCACCGGCGGAGCAGCCAGTATGCCCTGGTGTTCGCCGCGGCGGCGGTAGGTCTGGGCGGGGTCCTGGTTCCCGGGTCCCTGTCCTACAACCTGCTCACGCCCGGCGTGGTGGTCGCGATCACCGACGGCCTGATACTGGCCGGCCTGGTGCTGACGCTGGCGGGCCGGGGCCGGACGCGCATCGCGGGCGCCGTGCTCGCGGCGCTGACCGGGCTGCTGCTGATCGTGTTCAACAGCGGCTTCGCGGCGCCCTGGGAGACCTTCACCATCTTCGCGCTGATGTTCACCGGCACGATGCTGTACCGCGCCGAGGCCGGCCAGTACCCCTGGCGGCGTGCGCTGTACGTGACGGTCCTGGTGTTCGGCCTCACCCTGGTCGCCGTGCAATGGCACGTCTCTCCGCTAGCGGAGGACTTCCTGGCCATCCGCAAGACGTTCAACTCCCTGGAACTCGCCGGGCTGACCTTCGCGGTGGCCATGCTGTGCCGCCATAAGAAGGTGCCCCATGCCCTGGCTTGGCTCGGGCTGGTCAGCTACTCGCTGTACCTGCTGCACCCCGTGCTGATCGAGGTCTACGACAGCGTGCCGTGGACGCGGAACCAGAACTTCGTGCCGACGGAGTTGCTCCTGGTCGCGGTGTTCATCCTGGTCCTGCTGGTGTGCTGCGGGCTGACCTACCGCTTCATCGAGGCACCCATGCAGCGCCTGGGCCGTCGGGTGGCGACACGGCTCGACGTCAGGTTCGGCCCGGACACCGTCGCGCGTCAGCCCGACAGAACGCCATGAAACCCCGGATCCAGTGCGTTCTAACGCACTGGAATCCCGGTTTCACTGCGTCCGGCGCGACGGTTATCTAGCTTAGGCGCCTTTGCTAGCAGGAAGCGCGGCAGTGCCGATTCGCCGACGTTTCTTGCGTGTTTTAGCCGTGCTTTCCGAGAGATTCCGGGTACCATTCCTCCGTGCGCCAGGGACGGCCGATCGATGCGTCATAAGGATGCCAGCGCGGTCGCGGGCCCGGCTCGGCGAGGCCGCTAGCCGGGCGACTGCCTCTCGTAGAGGAACGCTCGGAGTGACCGTTCGGTTGCCGGGCGCGACGGATTGATGGGTGACTAATAGTGAGGTGCTGACTACTTTTCGCTATCGTTCCCGTTGACCCGCATGTACTTCAGGCGACGGCTCGAGGATGTCGCGACGACCGGCGTAGGCCCCGCGCGTACCGGCTCCGTGACCGGCGTGCAGGATTTTTCCGTATTACGGAATTGTGGATGTTTGCCCTGCTCAGAGGCCTGTTAAATGGCCAGCTGCCGCTCTTTCATGACCGCTGATTGCGC
>DAIOWL010000444.1:0-4577 GCA_036758545.1 Streptosporangiaceae bacterium
GCTGCAGAGGTTCGGGGCGGGAAGGCCGCTGAGGCCGGCGCCAGTCCTCGGGGCGGCGCGGGTCCTGCGGCCTGGCCGGCCCGGCCTCGCCGAACCTGGGCTCCTGGTACACCGGTTCGTATCCGGACGGCAGCGGCCTCAGGTACTCATCCGGGTGCCGGGCGCCGCCGCCGGGCGGGCGCGGTGACCCCTGCGGCCGCTGGGGCACCCGTGGATCCTGGGGCACCCGTGGATCCTGGGGTACGCGCGGATCCTGGGGTACGCGCGGCGCCTGGGGTGCGCGCGGATTCGGCAGGCTCCGGGGATCCCGCCGGACCCGGGGACCCGGGACGTTCCGCGGGTCCTGGAACGCCCGGGGGTCCTGGAGACTGCCGGGATCCTGCAGTCCGAGGGGATCGGTGGACCCGCGTGAATGCCGCGGTGGCCGCGGGCTCTGCGGCCATCCGCCTCCGTTCTCGCTCACGCGCCCGCTCCATCGGCGGCGCGGACGAGCTGACCCGGCGGGCGGCCGGTGGCACGTTCGGCGTTCAGGGCGGCTTGCAGCAGGACGGCCGCAGCGGCGGCGTCGACGACCTGGCGGCGGGCGCGGGCGTCCTTGCCGCCGCGGCGCAGTGCGTCGTGCGCCTCGGTGGTGGTGAACCGCTCGTCGACCAGCCGGACCGGGACCGGCGCGAGCCGTCCGGCCAGGTCCGCCGCGAACTCCCTGGCCCCGGCCGCGGCCGTACCCTCGCGGCCGGACAGCGACGTGGGCAGCCCGACGATGACCTCAATCGCGCCTTCGCTTGCGGCCAGCCTGGCCAGTTCGGCCCGGGCTTGCGCGGCCTTCGCGCCGGGACCCGACGCCAGCACCGCCAGCGGAGAAGCCAGAATGCCGCCCGGGTCGCTGCGAGCGACTCCGACACGGACCGAACCCACGTCCACCGCGAGCCGCACCCCCTGCCTGAACGGAAGCTGACTCACCGAGATGGCCCCGGGACAGGCCCGGGCTGGACGCGACCCGGAACCGAGGACCCCGGAAGGTCGCAGGAGCATGTCAATACGTTACCTACCGGACCTGGCTCTGTCCCGCGATGTCCCGCAAAGCCCGACGAACCGCGTCAAATGCCTCATCTATAACACCGGGGTTGCTCGCCGCGATCGGGGCGCCGCCACCCTGGGCCACGTCTGGCTTCCCGCCGCCATTCCCGCCGAGGGCCCGCGCCGCGGTACCCACCAGGGAACCCGCTGACAGGCCAAAGCCCCGGCCCGCCTCATTGACCGCGATGACCACGACCGGCTTATCCGCGGGCACGCCGACGACCGCCACCACCGCGGGCCGTCCGCGAGGCACCCGGCCGCGTACGTCGAGCGCGAGCTTGCGGATGTCGTCGGGTTCGGTGCCATCCGGCACCCGGTGCGCGACCAGGGCTAGCCCGCTGATGTCCTCGGCGCTGGCCGCGATCTCCCCCGCCGACTCGAGCAGGCGAGCCGCGCGCAGCCGCTGCAGCTCGCGCTCGGCATCCCTGAGCCTGGTCACCACGGCCGAGATTCGCTCTGGCAGCTGCTCGCGCGGCGTCTTGAACTGCTCGCTGAGCTGGCTGACCAGCGTGCTCTCGCGGGCCAGGAAGCGGAACGCATCCATGCCCACCAGCGCCTCGATCCGGCGCACGCCCGAGCCGATGGACGACTCGCCAAGCACCTTGATGAGGCCAAGCTGGCCGGACCTGGCCACGTGCGTGCCGCCGCACAGCTCGCGCGAGTAGTCGCCGACCTCGACCACCCGGACCTGGTCGCCGTACTTCTCCCCGAACAGGGCCAGCGCGCCCAGCTGGCGCGCCTCCTCCTGAGAGGTGTAAAACGCGTGCACGTCCAGGTCGTTGACCAGGACATCGTTAACCTCGTCCTCGGTGTCGCGCAGCACCGAGACCGGCACCGCGGCCTGCGCGGTGAAGTCGAAGCGCAGCCGGCCCGGGGAGTTCTCCGAGCCGGCCTGCGCCGCCGACTCGCCCAGCGCACTGCGCAGCGCCCGGTGCACCAGGTGCGTCGCAGTGTGCGACCTGGACAGCGCCCGCCGGCGCTCGACGTCGATCTCGGCGAACGCGGGCGCGCCCACCGTGATCTCGCCGGAGCTGACCTGGCCGCGGTGCACGATGAGGCCGGGCAGCGGAGTCTGCACGTCGCGGACCGCGAACTCGCCGCCGGTCACCCGGATCGTGCCCGCGTCGGCGAGCTGGCCGCCGCCCTCGGCGTAGAACGGGGTGCGGTCCAGGACCAGGTCGACCGCGGTGCCCGCGCCCGCCGAGGGTACCGGCACGCCGTTGACCAGCAGGCCGAGGACGGTCGCCTCACCAAAGATCTGGTCGTAGCCGGTGAAGGTGACCGCGCCGGACCGCTCAAGCAGCTCCGCGAACGCGGTGATGTCGGCGTTGCCGGTCTTCTTCTCCGCCGCGTCCCGCTTGGCCCGTTCCCGCTGCTCGGACATCAGCCGCCGGAAACCGTCCTCGTCGACGTTCAGGCCCTGCTCGGCTGCCATCTCCAGGGTCAGGTCGATCGGGAAGCCGTAGGTGTCGTGCAGCTGGAACGCCTGGGCGCCGGACAGCGTGTCCGTGCCGCGACGCCGGTTCTCCTCGACCGAGGCGTCGAAGATCGCGGTACCGGTGCGCAGGGTGCTGGCGAACGCCGCCTCCTCCCCGTCGATGACCGTGCGGATGTTGGCCGCGACGCTTCTCAGCTCGGGGTACAGCCCTTCCATCGCCTCCAGCGCGACCGAAGTGAGCTCGGGCATGAAGCGCTCGCCCGTCGCCGGGGTCGCACCAGCGCCGCCACGGTGACCGCCGGCCAGCACGCGCAGGTTCCTGATGCTGCGCCGGAGGATGCGGCGCAGCACGTAGCCGCGGCCCTCGTTGCCCGGCAGGACGCCGTCCCCGATCAGCATCACCGCGCTGCGCACGTGGTCCGCGATGACCCGCAGAGCCACGTCGGCGCGGTGGTCACGGCCGTAGCTCTGCTCGGTGAGCTCGGCCGCCCGGTCGAGGATCTTCCAGGTGGTATCGATCTCGTAGAGGTTGTCGACGCCCTGCAGGATGGACGCCATCCGCTCAAGCCCCATGCCGGTGTCGACGTTCTTCGACGGCAGCAGGCCCTCGATGTCGAAGTCGTCCTTGGCCCGGACCTTGCTCAGCTGGTCCTGCATGAAGACCAGGTTCCAGACCTCGAGGAAGCGGTCCTCGTCTGCGGCCGGACCGCCGTCGCGTCCGTATTCTGGGCCGCGGTCGTAGTAGATCTCCGAGCACGGGCCGCCGGGTCCGGGCACGCCCATGTGCCAGTAGTTGTCGGCCAGGCCGCGGTGCTGGATCCGCTCGGCCGGCAGGCCGATCTCGTTCTGCCAGATCGCGTACGCCTCGTCGTCCCCGTGCAGGACGGTGGCCCACAGCTTGCTCTCCGGGAAGCCGAACCCGCCGTCCGCCTCGGACTTGGTCAGCAGCTCCCAGGCGTACCTGATCGCGCCTTCCTTGAAGTAGTCGCCGAACGACCAGTTGCCCAGCATCTGGAAGAACGTGGCGTGCCTGGTGGTCTTGCCCACCTCTTCGATGTCCAGCGTGCGGACGCATTTCTGCACGTCCGCGGCCCGCTTATAGGGCGGCGTCCGCTGGCCGAGCAGATACGGCTTGAACGGCTGCATGCCCGCGATGACGAAGAGCACCGTGGGGTCGTCGGCTACCAGGGAGGCCGAAGGCACGATGGTGTGCCCTTGCTGCTCGAAGTATGCAAGGAAGCGGCGGGCGATCTCTGCCGACTCCATCAGCGGCCATCCTCAGGTTGTGCGTCGTGGTCTGTGGTTTGGTCTGTTGAGAGGGTAGAGCCTGGGGGCGCCGGATGCCGAGCCGTATAGAGCTCCATGCCCTCGCGCACGTCGCGGGTGAACCGGTAGGTCTCCCTGGCCAGCACGACCGCACCGCGGCGGGCTCGCCGACTGGCCATCCGGGTACCCGCCCGGGTGTCCGCGAGCTTCAGCGTCCCCCCGGGGGTAAGGCTGGCAGACACGCGTCGCCCGGCGGCGGCGACACGCCGGTAACCCCAGATGCCGGTCACCGCCCCGGCGGTGAGCCAGAAGCCGCGGCGGATCATCGTTTGGCCTCGCTGCTCGCGAGCTCGCCGCGTTCCACGACGCGGCCGGGCAGCGTGCGCCTCGATGCCCGGCGCAGGCTCACGGCATGCCGCACCCCGTAGGCGAGCGCACCCGCTCGGCCGACCGGGCCGCCCGCGATGGCGCGGCCGAGCCCGGTCAGCGCCGTGACCTGGCCGGCGAGTTCGCTCATCCCGGCGCCGAGTTCGTCCATGCTGGCCGTGACGGATTCGGTCTGGTCGAGCTGGCGCCCGGCCCGGTCCACCGCCTGCTGCGCTCCGTCCACCGCCGCCTGGGCCCGGGTCAGCAGCACATCCCCGCGCTCGCGCACGTCGGCGACCAGCTTGCTGCTCTCGGACATCAGCCGTCCCATCCGGATCAGCACGAACACGCCGACGCAGACCAGCAGCGCCCAGAACACGGCGGCGATCAGCGCGGCGAGTTCGGCCGCGTTCATGCTCATGCCGGATCC
>DAIOWL010000444.1:4677-6070 GCA_036758545.1 Streptosporangiaceae bacterium
CCGGCCTGGTCGAGGATGGCCCGGATGCGCTCGGCGCGTTCGGCGACGCGAGCTTCCAGACCGTGCCGCGACGGCTGGTAATACCTGCGGTCCGCCACCGGATCGGGAGCGTAACGCTGCGGGACAATGCCGCCGTCGAAGTCGTGCGGGTACAGGTAGCCCTCGCCGTGGCCGACCTTGCCCGCCCCAGGATAGTGCGCGTCGCGCAGGTGTGCGGGCACCGCGCCAATTAGGCCGTTTCGCACGTCGGCCTCGGCGGCGCCGATGGCCTTGATCACAGCGTTGGACTTGGGTGCCATCGAGATGTGGATGACCGCCTGGGTCAGGTTGATCCTCGCCTCGGGCAGCCCGACGAACTCGACGGCCTGGGCCGCGGCCACGGCGGTCTGCAGCGCGGTCGGGTCGGCCATCCCGACGTCCTCGCTGGCGTGCACGATGAGCCGCCTGGCGATGAAGCGCGGGTCCTCCCCGGCCGCGATCATCCTGGCCAGGTAGTGCAGCGCGGCGTCCACGTCGCTGCCCCGCATGGACTTGATGAACGCGCTGATCACGTCGTAGTGCTGGTCACCGTCCCGGTCGTAGCGGACCGCGGCCCGGTCCACCGCGCGCTCCAGCGTCGCGATATCGATGCGGCCGCCTTCGGGCAGGCCCAGAGCGGCGGCCTCGAGGTAGGTCAGCGCGCGTCGCGCGTCGCCGCCGGCCAGCCTGATGAGATGCTCGGCGGCCTCGTCGTCAATGGAGACCGCGCCGCCGAGCCCGCGCGGCCCGGGCTCGGCCAGCGCGCGGCGGATCACCTCCCGCACGTCGTCGTCGGACAGCGGCTGCAGGGTAAGCAGCAGCGACCTGGACAGCAGCGGGGACACCACGGAGAAGAAGGGGTTCTCGGTGGTCGCGCCGATGAACGACACCCAGCGGTTCTCCACCGCGGGTAGCAGGGCGTCCTGCTGGGTCTTGGAGAACCGGTGCACCTCGTCGATGAACAGCACCGTCTGGGCGCCGCTCATGCCCATCGTCCGGCGGGCGGCGTCGACCGCGGCGCGCACGTCCTTGACCCCGGCGCTGACCGCGGAAAGCTCCACGAAGCGCCGCCTGGTCACCTGGCTGACCACATAGGCCAGCGTGGTCTTGCCAGTACCCGGCGGCCCCCAGAGCAGCAGCGACATCGGCGCGTCGTTGTCGATCAGCTTGCGGAACGGCGTGCCGGCGCCGGTCAGGTGGTGCTGGCCGATCACCTCGTCCAGGGTGCGTGGCCGCATCCGGACAGCAAGCGGCGCGGCCGCACTCGCCGCCGCTTCTTCCGCTTCGTCGAACAGGCTCTCGGACTGGCCCGTCTCTACTCTGGCCATCCTCAGACCCTATCTCCGATGGCGAGCCCAGTTATCCACAGAAAGAC
>DAIOWL010000445.1:0-3631 GCA_036758545.1 Streptosporangiaceae bacterium
TCGGCGATCTAGTGCAGGGTGGATCCGGCAGGTAGTTGCGCTCTGTTTTCACTGTCTTGGTTGTTCGCGATCCGGAGCCGTTGTGGCCGGGCGGGTCGAGGCTGTGCTCGCGTAGTGAGCGTGCTAGCCCTCGGTCACCGCGGCGCGGATCAGCTGCGCTACCGCGCTGGCTGACTCCAGGTAGGGCTGGTGCGCCATCCCGGTCAGCACGTGGTACCGGGCGGCGGGGAGCCGGCCCGCGAGCAGGCGGCAGCGGTCCACCACGAAGGGCACATCGAGATCGCCGCATGCGACGGTGACCGGGATCTTGATCTCGGCGAGGCGGTTCCAGGCGTCCACGTCGGCGGCTCCCTCGGTCTCCGGCACGTCGTTGCCGATGATCACCGCGTTCATGTCGAGCGCCAGCTTGCGCGCGGTACCGCCCACCCGTCCTTCTGGCTGGGCGGGGCCGTCCAGCCACAGCCATGTCTCCAGCCGGTTGATCTCCCCGGCGTCCCGTGCCGCGTAGGCCTCATCCAGCAGCGGCTCGAGCCGCCTGGTAGCGGCGTCGAGCTCGGGTTCGGGGATGCCGCTGATCGCGGTACCCATCACTACCAGGCCCGCGACCCGGCCGGGGGCAGCGAGGGCGGCGTCGAGCGCCAGCCCGCCCCCCGCCGAGGCGCCGGCCAGCCACACCGGGCCCGCGCCAGCGTGACCGATCACGGCGAGCAGGTCATCCAGGTGCGAGAACGGCTCCGTGCTGGGCGGCGTCTGCCCGTAACCGCGGCGGTCGTAGGCCACCACGGTCAGCTCAGGTGCCAGCAGCCCGGCCACCTCCGCCCATCCCCGCCGGTCCGCGACACCCTCATGCAGCAACAGCACCGTCTGTGCCCCGCCCGGCCACCGCTCACCCGCCAGGATGATGCCGCCCCGGCTGACATCGAACCGCTCTGCCATGACCCCATGCTGCCGACAGCACTGGCCCGGCGGCAAATGAATTCATCCGGCCGTTCCAGCCGGCCTTCTCGCCGCTGGCCGGCCAGACCGGTGCGCCTGAGCGCGACGCACGACCTCATGGCGGGAGTCCGTGAACCGCCGCTATGGGCGACCGCTCTGAGCATCAGCGGCCTGGAACGAGGACGCAGATGGATCGTTGATTCTTTCAGTTTAGAGAAAAGGCAGCTAACCGCGCTCGAAGCCATGAGTCGCAGTGTCAACGGCATTGGACCCGGCAATTCTCCTGAAAGCGGAAGGTCGGCAGTTTGACCCTGGCCCCTGACCACATTTCTATCGGGCAGACCTGCGGAAACGCGCGTCAATGACGCTCTGAGCCGTGAATGACCGGCATGGTCCCTCCTGACCGCTGGCGCCGCACGTTATCGCACGCGGATCGCACGCCTGCATGATTGAAGTCCGGCAGCCACTCCCTCGCATCGCTGGCCAACACGAACGACACCAGGACGGCGCTAGACAGGACGGCCAGGGTTAGCTGTCGGCGCATGAGGGCCAGTGGTCTACTGCCCATTCCAGCCAGCCCGGCCATCCCGCTGGCGGAGCAGGGATTCCGCCGCCGTTGAGTTCGTCGGCGTCAGGTACCTGGAACTGTTGTCGCCATTGGTCCACTTCGGTCTCGTTCATCGGGAACGTCTGATGCGGTGATGTTGCCTGGCGGTGCGCGATCCGGACGAGCTGAACGTCCTTGTCCACGGGCAGGTAGATCACTTGGCAGCCCGCTCCGGCCGATCGCGCCAGCCAGCGCAGTGCCGACCGTTCATCGCGGCCCCAGAGCCCGAAGTCGAGCACGACGCTGGTCCCCAGCCGCAGCGCCTGCAGGGCAACCGAGATGAGCCGCCCTTCCAGCACGAAGCGCTTGCCGCCGGCCATCGACTCGCCGAACAGCGGGATCATCCAGTGATCCGGGGTCAGCCGCAGCGCCCGGTGCGCTGCGGCGAGCTCCTTGGCCCGGGTGGTTTTCCCGGCTCCGGGGAGCCCGACCATCAGGAACATCATGGCGGCATTTGGGTCTTGCGCCGGTTCTTGGTACTGGGAATCGAATCGCTGCGACTGAGACATGGCTCCCCTGATCAGGCAGGACGGCCCGGCAGCTTAGGGTTGCTGCCCAGGCAGCATGCGGAAAGCCGGGGTAGGCGGCGGCGCATCTCCTCATCATCATCAAAGTCGAAGTCCTCGCCCAGCGCTGCGAAGCAGTCCCGCGGCCCACGTGCTGCCAGCTCATCCCAGAAAACGTGTTCATCGCCGCTCAACCGCTGAAACGCAGCGGACGCGGCGTAGTTGACCTCCTCGTAGAACAGCGGGTTGTCGCAGAGAGAATGCCTGGCGCCGGCTACGGCGGGATGGTCGGCCAGGCTGTCCGGGGACGCCGCGGCCTTGTGGTACCAGTCGTGTCCCTGCGCGATGAGTCCGGCCCGGAAGTCGATGAAGCCGTCGTCTGAGCAGCCGCCTCCGATGAGGTAGGCGGCTGCCCACAGATCATGCCGGTAGAGGGCTTGTTGCATTTTCTCGAAGCGCTCGTAGTACTCCAGGATGTCCTGTTCGGTGAGGGTGGCCAGGTGGTCGGTCAGGGCCTCATGAAACGGCCTGTCCCGTCCGGCTGATGCCCGCGCCGTCTCGATGATCTCCCAGAACCTGCCGGCATCCACGGCAGGAGCATGCCAGCAGGCCACGACATTCCGCGACCGACGACGCTAGGGCACGACTCTGTAGGCGACTCCCGCGGCCGTTCTAGTCCAGGCGGTGATGCGGTCTACCTGGATCAGCAAGGGCTGGGAGAACGTCGAACGCCATTGGTCAAAGGACATGGCGCCCAGGGACTGCGCGTATTTCTCCCGGAACCTCCCGGCCAGCAAGTGCGGATGCTGGTCTGCCCCGGCGATAAGCTCGGCCCGGCCCTCGGCCAGCACGATGTCCTGTCCGCCGTCTGCCGAGTCCAGCGTCAGGCCGACCGCGGGTGACAGCCGCACGTTCCGGACCTTCGCGGTCTTGGCATGCTGAAGATCAGCACCATCGGGTCGTGCCATGCGAACCAGACGGGAACGTTGTGCGGGCGCCCGTCGGGGCGGACTGTGCCGAGCCAGATGATCGGCTCCACCGACAGCCGCTCGGAGGTATGACGATCATCCGTCCGCGTCACGTCCAAGAGCGTCACCGTCTCACCCTAGCTTTCCCGGCCTGACGGGCCCGGCAGCTCAGCGCTGCGATCTTGTGGCCAAGGGGTAGAGGATGGGCCCCGGAGCCTTGTGTCCGGGACTGTGGCTAACTGACCCGCCAGGCCAGCCACGGTTCGCCACCACGCTTCGGCCGAAGTCACCCATCTCCGGCTTCTCGGGTCGTAGTGACTGCTGGCGGATTTACCGCACATGCATGTTGAGCATGCGCATGCCTCCGTGCATGGGCGGACATGACTGACCCCGGCTCTGATGAGAGTGTTGGATCGATCCGTTGCCAGGTAAAGGAGACGCATGAGCAGCATCCCCGTGCCCGACGAGCGGACCCGCTACTCGTCTCGGCGGCAGGACGATGTCGATGCGCTGGCCTGGCCGGTACTCAGCCAACGCGTTCTAGACCTGCTGCGGTCGGCCGGTGAGGTACTGCATCCCGAGCCCGGCGAGCTGTTGTGGGACACCGGTGACAC
>DAIOWL010000445.1:3641-6069 GCA_036758545.1 Streptosporangiaceae bacterium
GTGACATCTACGACCTTTACCTCGTCCTCGCCGGCGGCGTACTTCTCTTGGACCGCCGGGACGACCGGGTGGTCTTTGTCGTCGAGGAAGGCGACTTCGTCGGCGAGTTGGGCATGTTGATGGGACAGCGGGCCTTCCTCCCGGGTGTGGCCATGGAGGACACCGCGGTGCTTCGGGTTCGGGTCGAGGAGTTGCGTCGGCTCGTGGAGATCTCGGGGGAGCTGAGCGATGTTCTGCTCTCCGCGTTCGACGCCCGGCGGCGTTTGCTGAAGAGAATGAGGGAGGGCGGTCTCGTCCTCGCCGGAGACGACGACCGCGACCTACATCGGCTCCAGCAGTTTGCCGAGCGCAACCAGCTCCCGTACAGGACGGTGCTGCGCTCGGACGCGTCGGCTTGGTCAGAGCTGGCGAAGACCACTGCGCTGCCTGAGGCGGGCACGGTTGTGGTTACCGGAGAGCGGCGGGTAATGACCGCACCGACCATGCGCGATCTGGCGACCGCGCTCGGGATCGACCTGTGGTGCCTTTCCGAGGACTCTCGATGTGACCTGCTCGTGGTGGGCGCCGGACCAGCAGGGCTGGCGGCCGCCGTCTATGGGGCCTCGGAGGGGCTGGACGTGGTCGTCGTCGAGGACGTCGCCATCGGGGGCCAGGCCGGCAGCTCGTCGCGGATCGAGAATTACCTCGGCTTTCCCCGGGGCGTTTCCGGGGCAGAGCTGGCACGGGCCGCGATGCTGCAGGCCGTCAAGTTCGGGACGAGGCTGGTGTCCCCCCGCTCTGTCACGGGGCTGTCGCAGGTGTCCGGAGGCTTCCGCGTCCGGCTCGACGACGAGCACGACATCGCGGCTTGCGCCGTGATCATCGCCAGCGGCGCCCGGTATCGGCGCCTGGACTTGCCTGGCCTAGCCGACCTTGAGGGACGCGGCGTTTACTATGCCGCGAGCGAGCTCGAGGCCAAGGTGGTCTCCGGCCAGAACGCCGTTGTGGTGGGGGGCGCCAACTCGGCCGGCCAAGCCGCCCTGTTCCTGGCACGGCACGCCGGCCAGGTCCACGTCCTGATCCGCCGTGATGACCTCCGCGACACGATGTCGACATACCTGGCGCAGCGCCTCACACACCACGAACGGGTCACCGTCCACCCTCGCTCGGAGCTGTCCGCGGTCCATGGCACGAGTCGGCTGAGCGCGCTGAGCTGGCGGGACAACCTCCTTGAGCGGGACATCCGGCTCGACGCAGCCGGCCTCTTCCTGATGATTGGGGCGGACCCAAGCACGACCTGGCTGTACGAGCTTGGCGTCGAGCTCGACGCCAAAGGGTTCGTAGTCACCCGCGACGGCTTCGTGACGTCGGTGCCCGGAGTGTTCGCTGCCGGTGACGTTCGCGCTGGGTCCGTCAAGCGAGTGGCCTCGGCGGTCGGTGAGGGGTCCGTGGTGATCTCCGCCGTCCACTCCTACCTCGCCGGCACCAAGCCGTCCTGATCGCTGCGCTGGAGTTCCACCATGGCGGAAACGCCGCCCGAAGGTAACCGGAGGATGGACCCGTATGTCACAGGTGCGACACTTCGATCACGTCGGTACACCGTCGCGGATCTCGACGCCGTGACGGCGTTCTTCGTGTAAGTCCGGTCTAGAATCGCCTGGTCCCGTATCTGCAGGTGAATGGGAAGAGGTCAAGCCCGGTGGCTGAGGAGGTGCGGTTCGCCGCTGACCTGTACCGGGGAGCAGCGGCCGCTTACGACCGGTACCGGCTGCCGTATCCAGCGGCGATGACCGCGGATCTGGTCCGGCGCGCGGGAGTCTCCGGGCGCGGGCGGCTGCTGGATCTGGCCTGCGGGACCGGCCAGCTCGCCTTCCCGATGCGCCGCTGGTTCACCGAGGTATGGGCGGTGGACCAGGAGCCGGACATGACCAGGGTCGTCCGGGCCAGGGCCGCCGCTGAGCAGGCGCGGAACCTGCAGCCGGTGCTGTCGGCCGCTGAGACGCTCAGCGCCCCGCCGGGGTACTTCGAGCTGGCGGTCATCGGGAACGCGTTCCACCGGCTGAACCGGGATCTAGCTGCCAGCCGGATCCTGGGCTGGCTGCAGCCAGGCGGGCACCTGGCGCTGTGCTCATCGTCCCAGCCCTGGGACGGTGAGCAGACCTGGCAGCGGGCCCTGGCTGCCGTCCTGGACCGGTGGAAAGCGGCGCTCAGCGCCGGGGACCGGATCCCGGCCGGCTGGGCCGAAGCGCGCTCGCGCAGACCCGACTCCACCGTGCTCTCCGACGCCGGGTTCGAGCTGGCCGGAAGCTCTGAGGTCGCCACCGGGCACCGCTGGACCGTACCTGAACTGGCCGGGCTCATCAGATCGACATTCTTCCTGCCGGCCGCGGTACTCGGTGACCAGGCCGCCGCGTTCGATGCCGACCTCGCCGCCAGCCTCGGCCCCGAG
>DAIOWL010000446.1:0-6058 GCA_036758545.1 Streptosporangiaceae bacterium
GGTTAGTGCCCTACTCGAGAACCGGTTCGATTCACTGGTCCTCGTAGGCTCGCGGTTTGTCCACGTCGAGCGGCACGGACTCGGCGCTGATTACGCTCACCGACGTCGGTTCGGGGAACGTGAGCCCGTTCAGGATCCAGTCGGCCAGGACCCGCATCCGGTTCCCGGACATGACACTCAGGTGGTAACCCCTCATGACGGCGTTGGCGGCCGGTCCGGACAGCGGGATATGCAGCGGGTTCGCGGCGGCGGCCAGCCCGCCCAGATCCACCAGAAAGCCCAAATCGGCGTGCTTGTATGGCTTGGCCTTGCCCTTGCCGAGGGTAGCGGCGACGTTCCTGGCGACCTGCTTGCCCTGCCGCTGGGCGTGCTGGGCGGTCATGCCGCAGACCTGGCCGGGGCGGGTCAGGTCGGGCACCGCCGCGCAGTCCCCGCACGCGTAGATGTCCGGGACGCCGGGTACGGCCATGAACTCATCGACCACCAGCCGCCCCCGGTTGGTATCGAGGTTCAGGCCGTCCACCAGCGGTTCGGCGCGGACCCCGACACACCAGATCAGCGACCGGGTGGACACCTTCTCTCCGGTGGACAGCTGTACATATCCGTCGCCGGCCTCGGTGACCGACTGCCCCATCAGCACCTCCACCCCGCGCCGCCGTAGCACCCGGTCGGCAGTCTTCGACAGCCGCGGATCCAGCTGGGCCAGCATCCGCGGCGCGGTGTCCAGCAGCATCCACCGGACCTGCTGCCCGGCCAGGCCTGGCATCTGCTTGGCTATCCGGGTGGTCATCAGCTGACCTTGCGCGGTGACCTCGGTGCCGGTGTAGCCCGCGCCGACCACCACGAATGTGCACCGCGACCGGCGCTCCTCGGGGTCGGCGGCCACCGAGGCCAGCTCCAGCTGGCGGATGATGTGGTCGCGCAGGTAGCCGGCCTCGGCTATGGTGCGGAACCCGTGCGCGTAGTCCGTGATACCCGGGATCGGCAGCAGCTTGTTGACGCTGCCCGCGGTCAGGATCAGCCGGTCGTAACGGACCTGGCCGGCCGCGCCCTCCGGACCCTCCCAGCTCACGACCTTCTGCCGCGAATCCACGTGGTTCACCCTGCCGAGCACGAATCGCGTCTTGCGCAGCCGGCGGGGCAGCGAGACAAGGACGTGCGCCGGCTCGATCAGCCCGCCGCTCACCTGGGGCATCAGCGGCAGGTACAAGAAGTAGTCAGTCGAGTTGATGACCACGATCTCGGTCGTCGCACCGACCAGCTTGGACAGCTCCCGCGCGGCGTTGAAGCCGGCGAAACCGGCCCCGACGATGACCACACGGCGCTTTTCTCGCGACTCCGCCATCCTTGTTCCTCCTGCCACGCCAGGCGGTGGCTGCCGGTGAGAGGCCCAGTCCCGGGCCGGCTCCCCGACCAGGGTCGGGGAACAGCCTGGTATCTATAGTCCCACTCGGGACGGCCGGTCGTGCCCGTGCTCTGCGCTGGGGGAGGTCAGCGGGTTGACTGCCCCGTGGTGACGAGAGGGATGAAGATGTCGTCGACGATCTGGCGCAGGACGTGATCGGGAACGGGCTTGAGCGTCATCATCATTTCGTTGCGGAACAGGTCGAAGGGGAGAGCGATGATGCGGGGGGTGAGCCGGGCCGGGTCGATCTCCCCGCGTTCGGCGGCGCGCTTGACGACCTGCTCGACGGCCGAGCCGCGTTGGCTCAGGAACGCGTCGCGTAGTTCGGCCGGGGTGGGGCCGGTCTGGTTGTAGTAGCTGCCGAGCATGCTGCTAATCAAGGCGACCATGGGGTTGCGGTTGGTGTTGGCGTAGGTGAGCAGAGCGAGGAGGTCGCCCCGGAGGGTGCCGGTGTCGGGACTGGGCGGCGAGTCGGCGGCGCCGCGGTGGCGGACGGTGGCGCGCAGCAGGTCTTCGCGGGTCTTCCAGCGGCGGTAGAGCACGGGTTTGCTGGTCCGGGCGCGGGCGGTGACGGTGTCGATGGTGAAGTGCTCGTAGCCCTCGGCGATCAGCTGCTCCCATGCGGCGTCGAGGATCGCTGCCTCGAGTTCGGCGCCGCGGCGGCGGGTCTGCGTATTGCCGGCCTGGTTGCTGTGGCCGTCCGGGATGTTGTCCACTGCCGTATTCTCGCTGCACTGAGGGCCTCGGCTGAAACCGCCTGTCGCGGGGAGCGGCTGCATGTCAGTCGCGGGCTGCCGCGCGGGCGGCGGGGAGCGCGAGGGCGGGGATGAGCGCCGCGACGGTGATGCCGGTCGCCCACCAGAACGCGCCCTTGAAGGCGCTGGCCGCGCCGTGCGCGAGCAGGGACTGGAGGGCGACGGCAACGATCGCGATGCCGAAGGAGGCGCCGACCTGCTGGCTGATGCGGGTGTTCATGGTGGCGTGGGGGATGCCTGCCGTCGGGACGTCCTGGTAGGCGACCGACAGCGGCGGGATAAGGACAGCGCCGATCCCGAAGCCGCGGACCAGGAGCACGGCGCCGAGCAGCCACAGGCTGGCGTGCGGGCCGGCCAGCGCGAAGGGCACGGTCGTGGCGGCTGCCAGCAGGAAGCTGGCGATCGTGACCAGGCGGGCGCCGAGCCGACACCCTGGGGGATGAGCAGCAGCCCGGCGTTCAGCACGGTCTCGCCGTGCAGCTGCTGGTAGTACAGCGGCAGCAGGAACAGGCCGGCGTACATGGCCGCCCCGGCCGTGAACAAGACCGCGGAGGCGCTCCCGAGTGAACGCAGCCGCAGCAGCCGCACGTCCACGACCGGATGGCGGTCGCCGGGCCGCGCGGCCCGGGCGATGAAGGTGCCGAATAGCGCGATCCCGGCCAGCAGCGGGATGAGCACGCCGGCGTGGCCGATCCCGCCGTCTTCGGAGAGGTTCGAGAGGCCGAGCAGGATTCCGGCGAGCGCCGGCGCGAGCAGGCCGAGCCCGATCACGTCCAGGCGCGCCCGCCCGGCGCCGGGAGACGGGCGGTCGGCGGGCAGCAGCCGCCAGGCGAGCACCAGTCCGGCCGCGATCACGGGCACGTTGACCAGGAACAGCCAGCGCCAGCTCAGCCAGTTGAGGATCACCCCGCCGATCACCGGGCCGAGGATCGGCCCGAGCGCCAGCGGCAGGCTGACCGCGGCGATCAGGCTGCTACTGGCGCGCCCGCCCGCGGTCCTGACGGCCAGGGTCTGCATCAGCGGGAAGATCAGGCCGGCGGCGAAGCCCTGCACGATCCGGAAGCCGATCAGGCTGGCGTCGTTCCAGGCCACTGCGCTTAGGACCGATCCGGCGACGAAGAGCACGAGCGCGGCCATCCAGACGCGTTTGCCGCCCCACCGGCTCTCCGCCCATCCGGTGACCGGGATTGCGACCGCCATCGCCAGCAGATAGCCGGTCGTGACCCACTGGACCGCGCCGTCCGTGGAGTGCAGGCTGACCACCAGCGTGTGCAGCGCGATTTACGTCGAAGACGGCGCCGATGATCCAGAGCAGGCGCTGATGGAGGTATCCAACCCGCACGCCCGCTATTCGGAGGACAGCCCTATCGCGCCGTCGTGCTTCGAGCAGCGCGCTGCCGTCCACGAGGCCGCCGGTAATGCAACTGCTGGCGACGCCGATCCAGACAGTCTTCCACGTCACCGAACCCACGGCGATGGCCAACACCACGGCGGCCACACCGGCCAGTAGAAGAAGAACCGGAACAGATCCCCGCCTGAGAACGAACCTGGCGACGCGCCTCATTGCCGACACAGGCCAACCGTAGTCTCCGGTTCAGAGGCCGCGCCGTCCAAGCGCCACCCAGGCGCCACCGAGACGTAATGCCGAGTTGAGTCCTACTCTTAATTGGCCGGCTGCATGATCGCGACGCACGGTGCGGACGCGATCGGCGGCTGGCGATCACTCAGTCAGACGACGGCCGGGGTGATTAGCTGATCTACCGTGTGGTCGGAGAGTCGAGCGAGTGGGTCTGGTCGGAAGAGTCTGGCGCCATGGAAATCTCGCTGAGCCCGGGTCGGCTGATGGGCGCGTTCAACGCCGGAGTAGCGGATGGGGCATGGGGTGACTTGCCGATGCCTATGCTGTCCAACCCCCGAGTGCGTTTCTGGTTCACCGAGCGCGGGTGGCGTGCCTATGGCTTGCGCGTGGCGGCCGAGGCCCGGGCCAGTGGCCGCGCTTTCCGTGTCGTCCGGCGCAAGAATCCGGCCAAGTCGATGGTGGTATACCGAGACGACTGGCAAGTAGCGCTGCTGCCTGACCGCGATTAGCCGATCATGAATGCTCCCCGCGCCGGGCGGCCACCAACCCGACGTGTTGACCGTGCTGACCGGCCGTGTTAACTTCTGACTATGCGGTCAGAAAGCAGCCCGGTCGGCCAGGAGGCCACCCGGACCTTCACCGAGACCGCACGCCGCGCGCAGATCGTGGCGGCCGCCATCGACACCATCGCCGAGCTGGGGTACGGGCAGGCCTCGCTGGCCCGTATCGCCGAGACCGCGGGCACCAGCAAGGGCGTGATCATCTACCACTTCGGCGGCAAGGACGAGCTCATCAGGGAACTGGTCGCCGAGCTGGTGGCCAGGGGCGTGGCGTACATGGAACCCCAGGTCGATGCCGAGCCGACCGGCGCCGGCAAGCTGCGGGCCTACATCGAGTCCAACCTGGCCTTCATGGGCGAGAACCGCAGCCATATGGTCGCGATGTTCGAGATCGCGCTCAACGCCCGCGCCGCCGACGGCAGCCGGCTCTACGACGTTTCGGTCCAGGACGCCGGGGTGGCCGCGCTCCAGCAGCTGCTCGCCTATTTCCAGGCCACCGGCGAGTTCCGGGCCGGATTCGACCCGCGCGTCATGGCGATGGCGATCCGCGCCGCCATCAACGCGGTGCCAGCCCAGCTCGCCCGGGACCCGGCCCTCGACATCGGCCACCATGCCCGCGAACTAGCGGACATGTTCCACATCGCCACCCAGCCCGGCAGCCCCCCAGTCCCATGAGCAGTGTGGCGTTGCGCGCGGCCGGGCTGACCAAGCGATATGGCAGCGTGCGGGCGCTCGACGGCCTCGATCTCGAGGTCGGCGTGGGCGAGGTCCATGCCTTCCTTGGACCTAACGGCGCGGGCAAGACCACCACCATCCGCATCTTGCTGGGCCTGCTACGTAAGGACGGCGGCGAGGTCAGCCTGCTCGGCGCCGATCCGTGGCGCGACGCGGTCGAGCTGCACCGGCGGCTCGCCTACGTTCCGGGCGATGTGACGCTGTGGCCGAACCTGACGGGCGGGGAGATCATCGATCTGCTCGGCCGGCTGCGCGGCGGTATCAACGCCAGCCGCCTGAAGGCGCTGACCGAACGGTTCGACCTCGACACCTCCAAGCGGGCTCGCGCCTACTCCCGAGGCAACCGGCAGAAGGTCGCGCTGCTTGCGGCGCTAGCCAGCGACGCGGAACTGCTGCTGCTCGATGAGCCGACGGCGGGCCTGGATCCGCTGATGGAGGCCACCTTCCGCGATTGCGTCAACGACGAGCGGCAAAACGGCCGGACCATCTTGCTGTCGAGTCACATCCTGTCCGAGGCCGAGGCGCTGTCGGACCGGGTGACGATCATCCGCCATGGCAAGACGGTGGAGACCGGCACGCTCGCCGACATGCGGCACCTGACCACGGTCTCGGTTGAGGCTGAGCTCAGCGGGCCGGCCACGCTCGACGGCTCGAGCTGGTTGGCTCGGCCGCGGTGGGCCGGCAGGCGCCGCTCACCGCGGCGCTCCTGGCGGCCGCGGCGGCCAACGTGGCGATAGCCCTGCTGACCTGCCTCTGGCTACTTGTGCTCAAGCTGCCGTTGGCGGGCTCGGCCGCACTAGCGCTGTCCATCAGCGGGTGCGGGCTGGTGTTCGGCGGCGTGGCCGCCATTGGTGCCCAGCTGGCGGTCACCGCGCGGGGCGCCCGCGGCCTCGCGATCGCCGCGCTCGGCGCCGCCTTCGTGCTGCGCGCGGTCGGCGATACGGGTCCTGCCGGAGGGTCGTGGCTGTCCTGGGCTTCGCCGCTCGGGTGGGTGGAACTCACCCGCGCGTTCGGTTCAGCCGGC
>DAIOWL010000447.1:0-3224 GCA_036758545.1 Streptosporangiaceae bacterium
TCCCTTCCATCGTCTCCGTGGCGCCCGATCCCAAGCCGTGGCTGGGCCTGCGGGGGTGGCGGATGGCGGGGATCAGCTTTGGGGGTATCGCGGTGCTGGGCACCCGTCGGCACGGTGATGGCTACGATTTCTGCGTCCTGCACCGCGACCGGCCGGCGGTGCGGGTGGACCTGTCGACAGGACGTTTCAGCCGCCTTCTCGTCAGCGTGCCGGAGGGCGGAGACCCGCAGGCGGAGGCGGCGAGGATCGCTGCCGCCGCGGGTATCACCCCCTCGCCGCCGGCCAGCTAGCACCGCGAGAACGCCTGGCCAGGTACCGCGGGATAGTTCAAACTTCGCGGCACGATGACCAGAATCCCCTCGGCAGATCGACCACACTACAGTCGGCGAGATGACCACGCCCACGGCCGGAAGCGGCGCTCAGTCCTCACACCTGCGGACGGTCAAGGATGCCAGCGGCAACCTCGAGGTCACCTAAAACCACTGGCCGCTCTACACCTTTCCGGGCGATTCCGGGCCGGGGGTGGCGAAGGGCTAAGAGCTCAGCAACTTCGGCGGCACCTGGTACGTCCTGAACGCGTCGGGCAACCCGGTGACGAGTAGCCAGACCTCATCTTCTGCCGGGGGCGGGTACTGAACGGCCGGGCGCTGATCGCAGGACCTGGGAGATTACCGATGTTGACGATGCGGGCGCCTGCGGGGACGGCGATTCTGGGCCTGCCGCGGGAACTCCAGCCCGCTGCCGAAGGAGCCATCATGTCCAACCACTTCAGCGCCGACAATCTCAGATTCCCCGGCGACGACCGCCGCCTGGACCTCACCGACGTGTTCGCGTTCGCCTCACCGCAGGACCCTGACACCACGGTGCTGATCATCGACTCGAACCCGACGAGCGCCCCGCCGCCGATCGAAGCGCAGGCCCGGGGCCCGGAGTTCTACCCTGGCGCGGTCTACCGGATCAACGTCGACACCGACGGCGACGCGCACGCCGACGTGGCATTCACGTTCGTGTTCTCCGACTACAACAACGGCGGGCAGACCGGGACGGCCTGGTACGCCGCCGGCGCCACGGCCTGCCAGCCAGGGCCGGCCGGCGAGGTTCTCGCCGAGTCGATCCCGGTCAGCTTCGACGGCACGGCCCGGCCCGTCCAGGTTCCTGGGTCCAGCCGGATCCGGCTGTCCGCCGGGCTGCGCAGCGACCCGTTCTTCGCCGACGTCGAGGGCACATTGCACGGCTTCCAGTGGACCGGGCACGACGACTTCGCCGGCAACAACGTGGATTCCATCGCGCTGGAAGTGCCCAGCGACATGTTCGGCGCCAGCCCGGTGATCGGAGTCTGGGCCACGATCAGCCGGTACCGCGACGACGGCACCCTGGAGCAACTGGACCGCGGCGGGAATCCGACCATCAACCCGTTCATCAACCCCGACGACGAGAAGGACCTGTTCAACTCCAGGCAGCCCGCCGACGACCTGGCCAACTACCTGGGTCCGTGGTCCAAGGTCCTGGGCAACGGAGGCTACCCGGCCGACGAGGCCAGGGCGGCCGCCCTGCAGGTACTGCCCGACATCCTCCGCTACGACCGCACCAAGCCCGCCGCCTACCCGAACGGCCGCAAGCTCACCGATGACATCTACAGCTACCGCTTCGCCTGGCTGAGCAACGGCAAGATCCCCCCGCAAGGCCTCAAGCCACACGATGACCTGCTGGCCCATTTTCCTTACCTGGGCCCGCCCAACCCCTGACCTCCGCGAAACAGCCATTCCGCGCCGGCGGCGTGACGGATACCGCCGCCGGCGCGGAACCCGCTGCCGGCCCCGATCGTCCTGGGCGCGGACACCGTGCCCGGCACCTACGCGCCGGACCTGGGCGGCGGCAACATCGAGTCGACCGCGATCCAGCCCGCCCGTTCGGCCCTGGACTTCTACGAGTCGATCGAGGGCATGCGGGTCGAGGTTGACAACGCCCGCGTCGTCGGGCCCTCGGACTCCTTCGCCGAGCAGTACATCACCACCAAGCCGGACCAGGATGTCAGCTATCGCGGCGGCACCCTGCTGACGGCCGAGAACGCCACCCCGTCGGGGCGGCTGGAGGTCGTCGCGACCAACGGATCCAACCCCGAGGTCAGCGTGGGCGACGTGTTCACCGGCGCGACGATCGGCCCGATCGACTACTCGCAGTTCGGCGGGTACTTCATCGCCGCCACCACGCTCGGCGCGGTGCAGGACAACCACCTGGCCCCGGTCGTGGCGACCGCTCCCCCCAAGAAGCAGCTGTCGATCGCCACCTACAACGTGGAGAACCTGGCCGCGTCCAACCCGGACAGCAAGTTCCAGGCCCTGGCCCAGGGCATCGTCACCAACCTGGCCTCGCCCGACATCATCGCGGTCGAGGAAGTGCAGGACAACGACGGCGCCACCGACGACGGCGTGGTCGCCGCCGACCAGACGATCAGCAAGCTGACCGCCGCCGTGGTCGCGGCCGGCGGCCCGCACTACGACTCGCGCGAGATCGATCCGGTCAACGACCAGGACGGTGGCCAGCCGGGCGGCAACATCCGGGTCGTGTTCCTGTACAACCCGGCCGTCGTGACGTTCGTCGACGCGGGCGCGCCCACGGTCAACCGGTCCACCACCGGCACCCAGGTCACCAAGAAGAAGGGCGAGCCGGCGCTGAGCCTGTCGCCGGGCCGGATCGACCCGACCAACGCGGTGTGGAACGCCAGCCGCAAGCCGCTGGTCGGCCAGTTCGAGTTCAACGGCAAGGACGTGTTCGTCATCGCCAACCACTTCGACGCCAAGCTCGGCGACCAGAGCCAGGACGGCCGGTTCCAGTTCCCGGCCCAGAGCTCGGCCGTCCAGCGGGCTGGCCAGGCCCTGACCGAGCACAACTTCATCAACCAGATCCTGGCCATCGACAAGAAGGCCGACGTGGTGGTGGTCGGAGACCTGAACGACTACCAGTTCAGCCCGGCGCTGTCGGTGCTGAAGACCGGGACGTCGGACGGCAGCGGCAAGTCGACGCTGACCGACCTGATCACCACGCTGCCGGCCAACCAGCAGTACACCTACGATTTCGACGGCGTGTCCGAGGTCCTGGACCACATCCTGATCACTAAGGGCATCGGCACGTTCACCTACCAGGTGGTGCACGTCAACGCCGAGTTCGCCAACCAGGTCAGCGACCACGACCCGCAGGTCGTGGACATCAAGCCCTGACGGCGG
>DAIOWL010000447.1:3324-6056 GCA_036758545.1 Streptosporangiaceae bacterium
AAGCTAGGGGTGAGGCTGGGCGACAACCTAGGAGGAGTCCGCGTGGAAGCGATCGAACGTCCGCTGCTCAGGTTGGGCCGGCTGGATCTCGATGCCGGGCTGCGCGCCCTGCGGCCGGGCGCGGCGGCGTCCGATCTCGTGGTGACGGCCACGGTCGAGGTACCGGTGTCGGACTCTGAGCCGCAGTATGCCTGGGAGGTGGCCTGGGCCGACGCCGGCCGGCAGGCCGAAGCGCTCGGCGCCGGCCAGCGCACCGCCCAGGTGCTCGCGGCAGGAGCCGGGGCCGCGCCGGCGGACGGTAGCAGGGTGGTGGTCGCCGCGCATGGCGAGGTCCTGCTGGCACGGTGGCTGCCACCCGGTACCGTCGGCTCGGTCCGGGCAGGGCCGCTGCCGCACCTGGGTGAGGTGGCCGCGGCCGCGGCGCGGCGTCCCGCCTACGTCGTGGTGCTGGCGGACCGGGACGACGCCGTCGTCATCGCTCACGTCGCCGGCGACCTGCGTCAGGCCAGGCGCTACGACGTCGGTGCCCGGCCGGGCACGCACCCGGGTCCGCATCCGGACCGGCCGCCCGCACAGCATCACGGGGAGCGGCACCTGACCGGCAGCGAGCCGCTCAGCGGCGGCGAGCGGAACGCCGCGTTCACCGCCGGCCGGGTCGCCGAGGCGGCGGCCAGCGTAGGCGCACACATCGTTCTCGGCGCCGGCGACCAGCACATCCTCGATGCCGTCGGCGCGCACCTGCCCGGCCCGTTCGGCCCGATCACGACCATCGCCTCCGGCCCGGTGCCCGGGGACGGCGACGAGTCGCTCCGCACCCAGATCGCCACGGCTCTGGACGAGATCACCGGGGAGGCCATCAGCGCCGTCGGGGACCTAGTCGCCTCCGCCGCCACGACCCCGGAACCCGGCGCGGTCCGCGGGATCGAGGCTGTCGCCAGGCAGCTGGCCGAGCAGCAGGTCGCCGTGCTCCTCGTGGCCTCCGACATAAGTCAGGACGACGGCCCGGACTACCGGCTCGGGAGCTCGCCGACCCAGTTCGGGGCCGGGGACCAGGATGCCGGGATCCCGGTGCCGCTGGAGGACGGGCTGGTCTGGGCCGCGCTGCACCAGGACGCGATCGTCGTGCAGCTACCGGACCGCTCCGGCCCGCTGGCCGGCCAGCCTGCGGCGGCGCTGCTGCGCCGCGGAGCCGCTTCCTGAGGCTGGGGCCAGGGCCGGAGGAACCCTTGCCAGGCTAGACAAGGGTTCCGGCCAGGGTGTCCACGGGCTCGATGGCACGGCCCTGGGCGCGATCGTGGATGACACGAGCGATGCATCATCCCGGCGGGCATCACGTGAGCCCGCATCCGCGCACTGCAGGAGGTCCCCCGTGAACACGACAGGCCAGCGGGCCGAACACGCCGACGCCAAGCCGACGATCGTGCTGGTGCACGGCGCGTTCGCCGACGCATCCAGCTGGAACGGCGTCATCGAGCGGTTGCAGCGGCAGGGCTACACCGTCATCGCCCCGGCCAACCCGCTACGCGGCGTGACCGCCGATTCGGCCTATACCGCCAGCCTGCTCAGCCAGATCGACGGCCCGGTGCTGCTGGCCGGGCACTCCTACGGCGGCGCGGTCATCAGCAACGCCGCGACCGGCGCCGCGAACGTCGTCGGCTTGGTCTTCGTCGCCGCCTTCGCCCCCGACGAAGGCGAACGCCTGGGCGAGGTCACGCCCGAGTCCAAGGACAGCATCCTGAACACGGCCCTGGTCCAGTACACCTATCCCACCGGGCGGGACGGCGAGACCGCGGTCGAGTTCGGGATCAACCCGGCCCTGCTCCCGGAGGCCTTCGCCGCCGACCTGCCCCCGGAGACCACCGCGCTGATGGCCGCGACCCAGCGCCCCATCGCGGCCGCGGCGTTCAGCGATGCCTCCGGACCGCCTGCCTGGAGGAAGCTGCCGTCCTGGGCGGTCGTCGCCACCGGCGACAAGGCCGCGGGAGCCGACCTCGTCCGGTCCATGGCCCAGCGGGCCGGCGCCGACATCGTCGAGGTCGAGGGCTCGCACGTGATCATGATTTCCCAGCCGCAGGCGGTCACCGACCACATCGTGAAAGCCGCCCAGGCGACCGTGGGTTCAGGCCGGTAGGCGACGATGACGGCGGGAACGGATGGTTCGTTCGGGACGCTGAAGCAGGTCGATGCGGGCGTGCTGAGCGTCGGGTACGCCGAAGCCGGTCCTGGCGATGGCCCGGTGGTCATCCTGCTGCACGGGTGGCCGTACGACATTCACAGCTACGCCGATGTCACCCCGCTGCTCGCTTCGGCCGGATACCGGGTGATCGTGCCGTACCTGCGCGGCTACGGTACGACCCGCTTCCTGTCCGGTGCGACGCCCCGGAACGGCCAGCAATCGGTCCTCGCGGTCGACGTCATCGCGCTCATGGACGCGCTTGGCATCGCACATGCGATCCTCGGCGGATTCGACTGGGGCGCGCGGACGGCCAACGTCGTGGCCGCGCTGTGGCCCGGCCGGTGCCAGGCCATGGTGTCGGTCAGCGGCTACCTGATCGGCAATCAGGAGGCCGGCGAGGCGCCGTTGCCCCCGCCGGCCGAGCTCTCGTGGTGGTACCAGTTTTATTTCGCCACCGAACGGGGCCGGGCGGGTTACGACAGGTACCGGCGCGAGTTCGCCCGGCTCATCTGGCACACGGCCTCGCCCGAGTGGAACTTCGACGATGCGACGTTCA
>DAIOWL010000448.1:0-6046 GCA_036758545.1 Streptosporangiaceae bacterium
GGCCGTGGCCACCAAGTGGAACGCCGCCTGGTACATCGTCGGCTTCGCCGCGCTGTTCCTGGCCTGGGAGATCGGCGCGCGCCGGGCGGCCGGGCTGACGTCGTTCGTCCGCGGCGGGCTCCGCGAGACCGTCTGGCTGCCACTGACGTTCGTCGTGGTTCCGCTGGCCGTCTACATCGCCAGCTGGAGCGGCTGGTTCGCCACCGGCACCGGCTACGACCGGGACTACGCCCAGACCCACGGCATTCACAGCCCGGTAATCTCCGCGCTGTACTCGCTGTTCGAGTACCACCGGGAGGCGATCGGGTTCGGCCTGGGCCTGAGCCTCCCGCACCCGTACCAGTCGCAGCCGTGGGACTGGCTGCTGGTCACCCGGCCGGTCGCCTTCTACGCGCAGTGCTACACCGGCCCCGCGACCTACCAGGCCTGCCCCAAGGGCCAGGTGGCGTGGGAGCAGGAGGTGCTGGCGCTCGGCACGCCGGCGATCTGGTGGGGCTCGATGCTGGCGCTGCTGTTCTGCCTGGGCTGGTGGCTGCTGCGCCGGGACTGGCGGGCCGGGGCGGTGCTGCTCGGCGTGCTGGCCGGCTGGGGCCCGTGGTTCCCGCTGGTGACCAGGACCAAGTTCTACTACTACGCGCTGGAGTTCGAGCCGTTCCTGATCTTGTCCATCGTGCTCTGCCTGGGCCTGATCCTGGGACCCGCCGCGGCGGGCGTGCTGCGCCGCTCAGTGGGCGCCGGGGTCGTGGGCGCCTACCTGCTCTGCGTGCTGCTCATGTTCTGGTACTTCTACCCGATCCTGGCGGGCAGCATCATCCCCTACGACGACTGGCTGAGCCACATGTGGTACCAGGTAGGCGGCCACGGCTGGATCTGAAGACGTCAGGGCTGGGCGAAGCGGACGCGCAGGCCGAAGCGGCGCAGCACCCGGACGAACCAGAGCGCGGAAAGGAACGTGCCGGCGACGACGCCGCCGATCGTCACGGCCGTGGTGAGCAGCAGGAACACCTTGACCGTCTCGGTGGTCATCAGCACGGCCAGGCCCACCGTGGTGACGAAGAAGATGCCGGCCCACAGCCAGGTCGCGCCCTGGAAGAACCGGTGCAGCCCCGGATGATGAGCCGACGGCTGGCGCAGCGCGACGACCTCGGCGGCCAGCTGGGCGACCAGCGGCTTGCGGGTGGGGGCGGTCCGTGCGAACAGCACGCACAGGCCCAGGTTGGCCAGCGGGAACTGGAGCAGGAAGAAGAGCATGCTGCCGGTGACGATCACCACGGCGGTCTGCAGGGTGAGCACCAGGGCTGAGATCGTGAGCAGACCAGGGACGCTGCGGGTAATGACCTTGCGGCCGATCACGGTGAGCCAGACCACGCCGGTCGCGGCGAGCATGCCCGCGTCCCGGCCGCCTAGCTTCGCGCCGATGGCGTACCCGGCGACGGGCAGGCCGAGCGATTCGGCGAGGTTCCATCCTGCGGTCAGCATCAGCCGCCAGGGGCGAGGCAACTCGAGGTGCTCAGCCATGGCGAAGAGCATACGGCGGCCGACTGCAGGTGCGCTGGAATTGCCGCCAGGTGGCGCAAAGAAGAATCTGAGAGTTCCCCACGCCTGTATAACGTAGGCCTGATCACGTACGTTCACCTCCCCGCGACGGAACGTAGCCCCATATCAGGCCCAGAAGGCAGGCAGCCCCACGTCCCGAAGGGCCGGGGGGCCGGGGGGCACGGGGGGCGGGTAGCCCCCCGTACCGGAGGGTCTCCGGGGGGTTCGTCCCCCGGGAGCTAACACAGCACTAGATTGGACTCCTGGAAGGAGGCTGGCGTGGCAGCAGACTTCAGGCGCGACGGCGTCCGCTTCTCCCTGGTATGGGACGTGCTACGCGATATCGTCTCCGCCCGGGTGGTGGAGACGGGCAGGCAGGCACTGGACATCGTCGACGTGGGCGGGGGCACCGGGGGGCTGGCGGTGCCGTTCGCCGCCCTAGGGCACAACGTCACCGTGGTCGACCCGAGCCCGGACGCGCTGGCGGCGGCGCAGCGGCGGGCCGCCGAGGCCGGCGCGCGGCTGATCGCGGTGCAGGGCGAGGCGGCCAGCTTGGACAGCGTGGCCGGGCCGAAGGCGGCGGACCTCGTGATCTGCCACAACGTGCTGGAATACGTCGATTCGCCAGCCGATGCGATGACCGCGATCGCAGCCGTGCTCCGGCCATCCGCGACAGTGAGCGTGCTCGCGGCGAACGCGGTAGCCGCGGTCCTGCACCGCGCCCTGGCCGGGCGGTTCACCGAGGCCCGTCTGCTGCTCGAGACCGAAGGCGCCACCGGGACCCCGCGGCGTTTCACCCTGCCCGCGCTGACCGCGCTCATCGAGGGCGCCGGACTGCGCGCCGGGGAGGCGCACGGGCTGCGGATCTTCAGCGGGCTGGTGCCCGGCGCGCTACTCGACGCGGACGCGGGCGGAGCCGGCGGAACCGAGGCCCTGCGCGCGCTCGAGGCGGCCGCCGCGGCCGCACCACCGCTGCGGGACATCGCCGCTCAGCTGCACCTGCTCGGCCACCGCTGACCGATATGGGTGCTGGGGCAGGGGGCAGCGCGGAGCCGGACGACACCGGCTGCCACATCCTGCACGTGGACATGGACGCCTTCTACGCCAGCGTGGAGATCAGGGACCAGCCCGAGCTCGCGGGCCGGGCGGTCATCGTCGGCGGGACCAGGGGCCGGGGCGTGGTGCTCTCCGCGTCCTACCAGGCCCGGGTGTTCGGGGTGCGGTCGGCGATGCCGGTCGGCCGGGCGCAGCGGATGTGCCCGCATGCGGTGTTCGTCGCGCCCAGGCACCGGCGGTACGCCGAGGTGTCCAAGGAGGTCATGGCGATCTTCGGCACGGTCACGCCGGAGGCGGAGCCGCTCGCGCTCGACGAGGCCTTCCTGGACGTCGCCGGCGCGCTGCGCCGCCTCGGGCCGCCCGCCGTGATCGCCCGTCACATCCGTGCCCAGGTCGCCGCGCAGCAGGGCATCACCTGCTCGGTCGGGGTCGCGACGACCAAGTTCGTGGCCAAGATAGCCTCGGCCCGGTGCAAGCCGGACGGCCTGCTGGTGGTGTCCCGCGCGGGCACGCTCGACTTCCTGCACGCGCTGCCGGTCTCGGCGCTGTGGGGCGTGGGCGAGCGGACCGGGGAGGTGCTGGCCCGGCTGGGGCTGCGCACGGTGGCGGACATCGCGCACACCCCGCTGGCCACCCTGCAGCACGAGCTGGGCGTCGCGCACGGCTCGCACCTGGCCGCGCTGGCCTGGGGCCGGGACGAGCGCCGGGTGACGCCGCATACGCGGGAAAAGAGCATCGGGGCCGAGGAGACCTTCGCCGCCGACATCGACGACCCGGAACGGATCCGGCGAGAGCTGCTGAAGCTGTCCGGACGGACGGCGCACAGCTTGCGCGCGGGCGGCTACGCGGCGCGGACGGTATCGGTCAAGCTCCGGCTGGCCAGCTTCAAGACGATGACCCGGTCCCGGACCCTGTCCTACCCGACCGACGTCGCTCATGAGATTTATGCCACAGCCTGCGCGCTGTATGAGTCGGCCGGTCTCGACCATGGCGCCCGGCTCCGGCTCGTCGGCGTCCGGGTCTCCGGCCTAGTCCCGGCAGCCGGGGCGAATGCCCAGCTGACGTTCGATGACCGGCCGGTCGGCTGGCGCGAGGCCGAGCAGGCGGTGGACAAGATCGCCAGCCGGTTCGGGGTCAGCGCGGTCCGGCCGGCGGCCCTGGTCGAGGACCCGGATCGCCCCAGCTGAGCGTGCTTTCTGACCTGCTAAGGGGTCCACCCTACCCAGCGGCGTGTCAACGCTCGTATTCTGGAAATTGAACCGGGTATGTGAGGTGACCAATCACCGCGCACACGTGCCGGGCGCAAGGGTTTTTATGGGAGGCGTCGTGCCGCTCTCGGAACATGAGCAGCGCCAGCTAGAGCAGATCGAGCAAGCGCTCTACAGGGAGGATCCGAAGTTCGGGCGTCTCGTGCGCTCCAGCGATCCGCGCGTGCACTATAAGCGGAAGCTGGCCCAGGCCGTCATCGGCATCGCCGTCGGCGCGGGCCTGCTCGCGGCCGGGGTGGTTACCCACCGTGTGTACCTTGAAGCCGCCGGGGCGGTAGTCGCGCTGCTGGCCCTGGTGTGGGCCGTGGTCAGCTGGCGGCGGCACCTGGCCAGGGTCAGGCCCGTGCGGGCCAAGGCGAGCGCGAAGGCCGTCAAGGGCCAGGCGCGGCCTGGACCCGGAGGCCCGGACAGTAGCGGTCGCGCGGGGCAGACCAGGCGGGCCCGGATGATGGAGCGCATGGAAGAGCGGTGGCGGCGCCGGCAGGAGGGCGGCAGGATGTAGCGGCCCGCGCCGCCTCCCCCCGCGGGACAGGCAGCGCGCCCGCCGACGCATTCACCGTGTGCGGCGCCTGAACCTCAGCGTCGTGATCCGGTCTGGAATCCGCGCGGCGGCTTCGCCCAGGGCCGTCATCATCGAGGCGGGGAAGACGGTCGCGCGCCATCGGGTTGACCGGCGTGCGCTCGCGGCCAGGCCGCGGCGGGCGGCGGCGGCGTCCCGGCGCAGGTCCTGTGATTCGGCGGGACGGGCGGCGTAACTGGCCCGTTCCTCGGCCAGGGCCAGGCGGGTGACGGCCTCGGCGGCGGGTTCGGCCAGCGTGGTGGTGACACGGGCGGCCAGCGTACGAGGTGGCTCGCTGGGGCGGCTGGTCACGCCGAAGTCGGCGAGGTCGTCGTGGAATTCGCGCCAGGCGGCGTGGGCGCGCCCGGCGTCGTCGTCGGCCCGCATCCACCGCCAGCGGCGCAGCACCAGGCGGAACACGGCGGGAGTGATCAGCGCGACGGCGGCCGTGGCGCCGAACGCGATGCCGACCGTGGCCCAGCCGACGCCGAGGTTCAGCCCTCTTGTCCGCGCCAGCAGCCGGTACAGGGCCAGCGCGACCAGCGCGGCCGCGGCGACGCCGACGATGGCGACGGTCGCGGCGCGGGGGCGGCGGCGCAAGACGCCCGGATGACCGCCCAGCAGGTGCTGGCTCGGCCCGGCGACGACCGAGATCAGCCCGAGGGCCAGCACCAGCGCGGCGATCACGGCCAGCGCGACCGCCGTCCACGGCGTGCCGGCCCGCTTGGCCGAACCGGCCAGCCCGCCCGCCGTGTCGCCCGGCCGGATGGTCTTGACGCCCAGCCCGCCGCCCACGGGCGGAGGCGTCGTGAGGGCACCCGGGTTCTGGGTCTCGGAGACGGCCGGCGGGGCGCCGCCGCCCGGCCCGTTCCGCGCCCCGCCGGTCATGTAATCGGGGGCGTTGGCGGTGCCCTGGCCGGCCGGCGTGGGCTCGAACCTGATCCAGCCCATGCTCGGGAAGTACACCTCGGTCCAGGCGTGCGAGTCCGTGTTCTTGACGACGTAGCTGCCGTCCTTCTGCCGGGTCCCGGCCGTGTAGCCGACGATGAACCGGGCCGGGATGCCGAGCAGGCGGGTCAGCACGGTCATCGCGTACGCGTACTGCACGCAGAAGCCGCTCTTGCCCTTGGTCAGGAAGTTCACCAGGCTCTGTGCACTGCTCAGCTGCGCCGAGGCGAGGCTGTACGTGAACTGCGGGCCCGACAGCCAGGTGGCTAGCGCGTTCACCTTGGCGAACTCGGTGGTCTGGCCCGCCGTGTTGCTAGCCGCGAGCTTCTTCAGGGCGGACGTCCGGTACGCCGGAGGCAGTTGCAGGTCCGGGGCCAGCTCGGCCGTGCGCACCAGGCCCGGTACCGCCTGCAGCTGGGCCTGGCTCGGGTCCACCACCATGCTGGTCACCGAGTACGTCTGGTCGGCGATGGAATCGCTCGTGGAGTACACCATCCGGTCGGGATCGACGAGCCACTTGCCCGGCGCGGTGACCTGGATGGCCGGGTAGGGCAGCGGGAGGAATGTCGGCTGCCTGCCCGGGGTGCGGAAGTCCTTGCCGGCCCGCACGATCGTTCGTATCGTCTGAGGCGCCGTGAGGCCGCTCAGTCCGGGGAGCCCGGGGATCGAGCTGACCGGT
>DAIOWL010000449.1:0-3398 GCA_036758545.1 Streptosporangiaceae bacterium
GATGGCGGCGGGAGCGTGTCCCGCCAGGGCAAGGGTTTCCACCAGAGCCTCCAGGTCGGCCAGGGAATCGATGGGGCCCAGCCTCTCGGCCGGCGCCCGGGGACCCGTAGTGCTATGGGTCACGGTCGGCCGGGACTAAAGTCCTTTTGTCCGAACGGGCCGGGTTGTCAGCGCACCCGGCGAAGAAAGGGGTCCCGCGGCGGCCAGGGCGCCACCTTGATCCGCTCGTGCAGGTAGTCAGCTGATGGCGGTACCGAATAGGTGCCCGATGCCATAGGTCAGTGCGAGGCCGGCGGCTCCGCCGATCAGGACGCGGATGACGGCGCGCCGGGAGTCGCTGCCCCCGATGCGAGCGCTGACCGCGCCGGTCATCGCGAGAGCGGCGAGCACCGCCACGAAGGTGACAGGGACCCGCCAGGTAGTCGGCGGAAGCAAGATCGCCACCAACGGCAACAGCGCTCCCAGCACGAAGGACAGTGCCGAGGCGGCGGCTGCCTGAACAGGGTTAGCCAGATCCTCAGGGCTGATGTGCAACTCGGCCTCGGCGTGCGCGGCGAAGGCATCATGGGCGGTCAGTTCGGCGGCGACGGTACGAGCCGTCGCCGCCGACAGTCCCTTGGCCTCGTACAGCGCAATGAGCTCGGCCAGTTCCTGCTCCGGAGTCTGGGCGAGTTCGCGCCGTTCTTGCGCCAGCAGCGCGGTCTCGCTATCACGCTGGCTGCTGACCGAAACATACTCACCCAGCGACATGGACACTGCCCCCGCGACCAGCCCAGCCAGCCCGGCCGTGAAGATTGTCCCGCGCGACGCGGTCGCCCCGGCGACGCCGATGACGATGCCGGCTACCGACACGATCCCGTCATCAGCGCCCAAGACCCCGGCGCGGAGCCAGTTCAGCCGCCCGGCACCGCCACCCGCATGCGGCTCGCCTGGATGTGTCCCCTCGCCACGACCGGCGGCCGCCACCTGACCGGCGGTCGGCAGCGACTCATCATCGGTCATGACGTCACTGACTCAGCTATCCGCGAAAGAGCAAACCAGCCGATGCATCTATCCCATCCAGCGTCCTGGTTCCTTGGTTTCATGATCAGCGAGCCATTGACCTACCGAAAGCGGAGTACCGGGCGTACATGCGAGCGCAGCCTGGTATCCGGGCCTACTTCGCGGCACCATACTCAAGATATTTATTGCCAGCGGCGTGGCATACCCCCCGCAGGACGAAATTCGGCGATCCCGGCTCATCCTCAGGTGGGACGGCAACGGCCGACGTGGGATCCTGCCACCAGACATGCTGGCAGGCGCGGAGGGCGGCTTACTCCGCACCGCCCTTTAGTCGTACGCCAGTAACTCCCGCAACGGATTGGCGCATGAATCTCACTATTACGAGCAGTTGGGCGGCGTCACATTTCCTTCACGTTGACCTGGTAGACCGTATGCGGCCTTTGAGTTAACCAGGAGGGCAGGCGAGTGCTACGAGCAGTATCAGGTGGCATTGCCTGGCTAAATGCCCCCGCCCGGGGTCAGGATTTGGCGCTTACGTCCGCTCTGCCGGGCCTTCAAGGAGGCGCCATGACGGCCACCGCCTCGCGCACACTGTTCGACTAGGGCCGGTAGCGACATGCATGCCGAAGCTATGAGGGTGCTGGTCGCGGAAGACGACAAAAGCCTAGCCGAGGTACTGGCGCGCGGGCTCCGGGAACAGGGCTACGTCGTGGATCTCGTGCCCGACGGCGGGACCGCCGCCGCATACCTGCGGTTCTACCAGTACGAGGTCGCAGTGCTCGACTGGCGCATGCCCGGGCTGTCCGGCCTTGAGCTGATCCAACGGCTGCGTCGCGGAGGCACGCCAGTGCCCGTCCTGATGCTGACCGCCCGCGACACCCCCGCGGACCGGATCGCTGGCCTAGACGCGGGCGCCGACGATTACTTGGTCAAGCCGTTCGACTTCGGCGAATTGCTGGCCCGGCTCCGGGCGCTTCAGCGCAGACCCGCGGTCAGCCAGTCACCCCGGATGACGATCGGGGAACTCGAGTTCGACCCGGCGGCGCGGGAAGTACTGATCCGCGGCCAGCAGCCGACTCTCACCAGCACCGAGCTTGGCATCCTGGAGCTTCTCATGCGGCGGTCACCGGGTATCGCTGACCGCCGTTCGATTGCCCAGCATGTGTGGGACAACGAGGCCGACGCGTTCGGGTCAAACACGATTGATGTCCACCTGGCAAGGCTGCGATCCAAGCTCATCGAGGCCGGGGTACGCATAGTGACTGTACGCGGCGTCGGTTACCGGATCACTGAAGTATGAGAGCCAGCCCCCGCGGCCAAGGTAGCCGCTGTCGCCGCGGCAGTAATCGCGGCCGTGTACATCGCCACCGCCATCGTGCTCAACATGACGGTATCGGCGCATCTGACCGAGCTGAACGACGACCTGCTGGCCGCGCGTCTGTCGACCGCCCTCCATGAACCGGCAATGCTCGGCCGGCCAGTGAGCAGGACCGGGACTTCCCTGAGACCGGACAACGGTGACATTGATGGCGACGTCGTGCCCGTGTTTCTATGGCTGGCGAACGGCCGTGGTGCGATCACTGCTTACAGTCCGGGCGCGCCCGCGCTGTCGGCGACCTTTCCGGCCGGCTCGCGCCCCCCGTGCGTTCTCGGTCAACGCGGATCTGGTTCGATACTCGACCTGTACTTCCGGACCGGCCGTCGGCGCAGCCCCGACCGCTGTCCGGGACAGCCACTGTTCCTTCTGTTCCGGTGGGAGACTCACGACTGGAGTGCGGGACCGACCTCTACCGGCGGCAGGGCTGGCCGACGGCCACCTGGCCTCATCCTCATCACCGGAACGTTGCCCAGCGTGGTGGCCGGCTCGGGCAGCCGCGTCGAGGTGCTGCCGGGTCCGCGGTTCTTCGACCTGGTGGTCTCCGCGGTGCAGGGCTTCAGCTACCGCGATCCGGGACTTACGCCTCTGCCCATCCGGATCATGAGACGTGTGAAATGGCAGGATGTTCGTTGGCGATGAGGTGCTGCTCGGTGTCAGGTTCGCCGTCGCACGGGGAAGGCTGGCGCAGCTGACTAAAGGCGGCGTGCTGATCAGTGCCTCGGGAAATGCCTACGGCCACGGGACCGCGGGCTTGGCGGGGGTGGGCACACGTGGCCTGACCAAACTGGCCCGGGTCCAGGTTCGCGAGCTGACCTGGACCGACAAGGCACCCGGGCTGGCTATCCGATGGGAGGCCAGCGGTCCAGACGGAACGCTATTCCCGGTCCTGGACGCCGACCTCACCCTCACTAGGGCCGGAGAGCAAGGCACCTGGCTGAGCGTGGCGGGCGTGTATCGGTCTCCGTTCGGTTTGACGGGCAGTTCTCTGGAACGAAGCGTCCTGGGCCGGGTGGCCACC
>DAIOWL010000449.1:3408-6026 GCA_036758545.1 Streptosporangiaceae bacterium
ATGGCTAGTGTGGCGGCGCAGATCGGCGGTCGACCGGGCACAGCCGAGGCTGCTTCCTCGAATGGTGCAGGAGCCACACCGCCGTCGGCTTAGATTGCATCAGGCGGTTATGCGGGCCAGGCGGGTGATCTCCGCTGGTGCTACGGTCCTTCTTCGCCGGAGGTGAAGGCGAAGTCGCGGATCTCGTGGATAGTGTCGTCTAGTTCATCTAGCTCTTCAGTGAGGCGCGCGCGAGCTACGTCGCCGGGGAGGGTCGGGGCGGACTGCAGACTCAGGCCGACCTTGAGCAACCGATGGACAACACGATCAAGCAGGTCCATGGTGAGGTGCGATTGATCCGCTACGGCTCTCCTGGCCAGACCCGCGAGGTCATCCCGCTGCCGGGCCTCGGTGGCGTCGCGGATCACGGCAAGCACAAAGTTCTCTGTAGCTGTCGGCACTGGGCTAAGACTGATCTCTACCGGGAACGTGGCACCGTCTTTCCGAAGCCCAGCCAGACGGGCCCGTTCACCCATCGGTCGCGCCAGGGGAGCCTGCTCGTAGCCGGCCCGGTAACCCTTGTGGGCGGCCCGCACGTCGGACGGCACGAGCATGTCAACAGCGAGGCCTGTCAGTTCCCCTCGCTGGTAGCCGAACATCTCCGCACACCGCCGGTTGACCAGTACGATCTTCCCGTCATCGCCGGTCAGCGCCAGGCCGTCGCCTAGGGCGTCGATCAGCTGCCACAGCAGCGCTGGGGTGATGCCTCCCGCGCCGGGCATGCCGCCCAATCCCCGGGGAGGCCTGCTATCGACCTGCGGCGTGGCGGCAGAGGGGGCGACGACGCTGCTGGCCGGCATCCCCGCGGCGGTCGCAGCCTCCAGTGAGGGGTAGATGGCAACCAGCCGATCCAGCCCTTCGATGCTGAGTACGCGTCTGACGCCGGGAGCGGTGATCACGAGCCTGAGCTGCGTCCCGTTGACTACCGCCCGCTGGTAGGCCCGCGCAATGGCATCTATTGCGGAGTGATCACAGGAGCCGGTCTCGGTCATGTCAGCGATCAAGACAGTAGCCCCGCGATTAATCACGGAAAGCAGCCGGTCACGGAGTTGCCCCACGTTGGAGACATCGACATGTTCGGGAAACGCCACCGTGGCCCGGCGCCCCATCCACTCAACCGGGAAGGCGTCACCAGGCATAGCCGCAGACCCAGCTGACAGCAGAACGGCAAAGAGACAAGGTGACCTCACCGGCAGACGGCAGTTCCGAGGAGCAGCACATGCCGTCTTCCCATCGCTCGGAGCGGGGTGTGCAGCAGATTCTACGGCGGCACCGGAGTGACGCCGCACCCGCAACGGAGTGGACCGGGCCCAAGGTGCAGGACGGGGAGCACCAGGCCTCGGCTAGTTCGCGGCGGCCAGTTAAGCAGCCTGCGTCAACCTGCGCGACGCGTCAGCGCAGCTTGCGAAGGAAGGGGTCTTGCGGCGGGCAGGGGGCCACCTTGATCCGCGCGTCGATCGCGAAGACGCCGTGCGGCTTGGCGATGACCGGGTTGAGCTCGAGCTCGGTGACCTCGGGCAGGTCGTCGGCGAGCCGGGAGACCCGCAGCAGCAGTTCGCGCAGCGTGTCCAGGTCGGTGGCCGGCACCCCGCGCTGCCCGGGCAGCCACGGCGCGGCGTCGGCCGAGCGGATCAGCGCGTCCGCGTCGGTGTCGGTCAGCGGCGTGAGCCGGGCCGCATGGTTGCCGGGATCGAAGACCACCAGCGGGCCGAACACGCGGTCGTGGGTCACCCCGATCTTCACCTCGGTGCCGTCGGTGACCATCGGCTGCACCAGGACCCGGCTGAGCCGGCGGCCGAACCGGTCGGCCAGCCTGCGGTAGGCGGCGCTGACCTCGGCCGCTGTGTTCAGGTCGGACTCAACTGCGCTGGCGCGTGGCACGAGTCCGGGCACCTCGGCCTTGAGCGCGACCGGGCCGGACACCGCCTTGGAGGCCTTGACGGCCTCGTCTTCGCTGTTGGCCGGCTCGGCGTCGACTAGCCAGATCCCGTAGCAGTGCAGCAGGTCGGCGGTCTTGCCGGGGGGCAGCCAGCCGCCGTCGGGCTCATGGTGCAGGAACCCGGTGACCAGCGCGCGGGCATCCGCCGCCCGTACGTCAGGGAAGCTGGGCACTTGACCGCGTGGCTCGGTGCGCCAGGCCCCGTACCTGGCTGCGTGGGTCAGCACGGCGGCTGCCGTTTCCGGAACGTCGTAGACCGGAATCTGGCCGTCGTCGGCCGACCGCGGCATCAGCCGCACGGTCTCGGCCTGGTCGAGCGCGACGGCGGTCAGCGAGACGCGGACGTCGGCGTCCTGGATCGCCGTGATCAGGTCGCCGTTGGCCCCGGTCGGCTGGACCAGGGCGATGATCGCGTCCACGTCCTCGTCGTCGGCGAGCAGCTCCAGGCACCGGCGGAAGGCCCCGGCGGAGATGGCGGCCGTGGTGTCTACCGGCCCGGTGACCGTGCCGCCCGGCAGCAGCGTCCGCAGCCGGCGCCGGGTCAGCCCGTGCGGCTGGTGGACGGTCAGGCCGAGGTCGGTGCAGGCGCCGGCGGCCAGCACCCCGGCGAACGGTTCGTCCGCCTTCGGTCCAGCCATGG
>DAIOWL010000450.1:0-4282 GCA_036758545.1 Streptosporangiaceae bacterium
GCGTAGAACAGCTTGTAGGCCGGGCCGAGCAGGCTGGCCCGCCGTTTGACGATCTGGCGCAGCTCGGGGTCGAGGGCGTCGACCGAGTTCATGTCGAAGCCGTTGACCATGGTCGCGGTGTCACGCACGGGTCGCCTCCTGGATGCGCGCGGCGGTCTGCTCACTGGCGATGCTAAGCAAGCGGTGCAGGTGCTCCCGCGCCCTGGGGGTATTGCGCAGGACGTAGGCGCGGTTCTCCGGGAACCGTTCGGCCCGCCATTCGCTGATGATGATCCGGGCCACGAGCCGGCCCAGGACAAGGTCCGGGAGCAGGCTGAGCTCGGCCGCGGCGAGCGGGGTGACGGCGTGGTACCCGGCGATCAGGTCAAGCCCGGGACCGAACGGGTCGGGTCCATCGCCCAGCATGTTGGCGACGGCGATCGCGAGGTCGTTGACCAGCGCGGTCACCGTGATATCGCCGAAGTCGATGATCCCGCCCACGCGGGCGCCGTCCGGCGAGATCAGCGTGTTGTCCGGGCTGAAGTCGTTGTGCACGAGCTGGGTGCGCACGCCGGCCAGGCGGCCCGGCAGGACCGCCGCGAGCCTGCCGAACTGCTCCTCGATCTCCGCACCCGGGGAGCGCGCGGCGAGCAGGGGGCGCAGCCGGGGTAGCTGGGCGAGATCCCACAGCAGCGGCCGGTGCACCAGCGGGTCGTCGAAGCCGCGCAGCGCCTGGCCGAGCTCGGCCAGGGTGGCGCCGAGGACGCGGCGCAGCGGCTGGTCGGTGGCGACCGACCGGAGCAGGCGGCCGTCGAGGTAGCTGAGCGCGTGCACCACGCGGCCGCGCAGCGGCCCGTCCGGCACCGTGGCCCACAGCGCCCCGTCGACGGCGGGCACCACCCGCGGCACGGGCAGCTCGCGGTCCGCGGACTCGATGTGCCGCAGCACCCGGACCTGGACGTCGACCACCGCGGGATCGGCGCGCAGGTGCGCGAACTTCACCACGTAGCGCTGCTGGCCGTCTCCGGGATCGAGCAGGAAGTTGTCGTCGGCCTCGCCGGGCAGGCGGGTGAGCTCGCCGGACAGGGCGAAGCAGGCCTGGATGGCTTCGGCCGCGTCGGGCGTGGTGACCGGCGGGGACGGAGTCAGCCGGGCCACGTCAAGGTCGGCGTCTGGGGTCACGCGGTGCCTTTCGGTAGAGCGGGAAACCCGGCCCGTTCGGGTCAAATCATCTGAAAGTAGGTGGTGTAGTACTCGTGTGCGACCCGGCCGATCGGGAGCAGCGTGACGGGTTTGCGGTTGACGACGCCCTCGAACGCCATCGGCCGACCGGCCGTCCGGCGGACCGAAGCCATGTCGAGCTGCGGTGTGAGCAAGCCGGGGTCACCGCCATGCACGCCGCTCAGCACGACGGGTCCGTAGGTCAGCGCCTGCACCGCCGGGTGGTCCGGCGTCGGCTCGACGGCCAGCTGCATGGGCAGCGTGACCTGGAGCACGTCGCCTCGCCGCCAATGCCGCCGGAGCGCGACCCAGCTGCTCGGACCTGCTGCTGGCAGGTTGTCCAGCGGGACGCCGTTGAGCGAGACCACCGGGGAGCCCGCCACCCACTTGGGCACGCGGACCCGCAGCGTCAGGGTGGCGGCGCCGGACACCACGGACAGGCGGATGGCCGGGTCGTCGGGGAAGCCGGTGTCCTGCCTCAGCACCAGGCCCGCGACCGTCACCTGGGACGGGATGTACAGGTTGACGGACAGGCCGTGCGCGTCGCGGCTGTAGATGGTGTCGGCGAACTTGGCCTGGGTCTCGAGCCCGGTGGCGGTGTCGCAGGTGAACGTGTCCCAGTCGGTGGCGTAGACGTCCGGGTTGCCCTGGGGGAAGTAGTTGAGCGGCTGGCGCTTGAACGCGGCGGCCGACAGGCCGGTGTAGTAGCAGTTGAAGCCGTGCGGCGAGCTCGGATCCTGCTCCCCCAGCATCTGGTTGAGCAGCGTGCGCTCGTAGTAGTCGAGCAGGTCGGTGCGGCCTGGCTGGTGGAAGTGGAGCAGCCTGGTCAGCTTGAGCATGTTGTAGCTGACGCAGTTCTCGCAGGTGAAGTTCGACAGCTGGGCGGCCACGGTGTCGGGCTGCTGGAAGTGCTCGTAGTTGCCGACGCCGCCGATCGCGTACACGTGGTGGCCGGTCACGATGTCCCAGAAGTTCCTGGCGATGTCGCCGTACTTCGCGCTGCCGGTTTCCTCCCACATCCGCAGGCAGGCGATGATCTTCGGGGTGGTCACGTTCGCCTGCAGGCCGGGCAGGTTGTCCATGCCCTCGGCCAGCGGGTCGAGGACGATGGCGTGGTAGAAGCGCTGCGCGGCGGCCAGGTACCGCTCCTGGCCGGTGATCGTGTACAGGTTGGCCAGTGCCTCCGGCAGCCCGCCGAACTCGGTCTGCAGGATCATCTGCATCTGGCCGTACGAGAGCCGGTTCGTCCGCCAGTCCACCCAGTCGCCCAGCTTCTTCGCCACGTCGAGGGCCTGCTCGTCGCCTGCCAGCTGGTACTGGTCGATCATCCCGGCCAGGTACTTGTGGATCATGTAGTACGGCGCCCAGATCGTCTTCCCCTGCTCCAGGATGTCGAAGTAGCCCTCGGGGAAGGCGGACAGGTAGCCGGCGTGGAAACCCCGGCTGGCGTCCTTGGCCTGGAACGCGGCGAGCTGGCTGACCAGGTACCGGCCGCGGCTCTTCGCGTCGCCGTCGCCGGTGCTGGCGTAGGTGAGCGCGAGGGCGGACAGCAGGTGGCCGGTCATGTGGCCGCGGATCTGCGAGTCGGGCTTCTCCCAGCCGCCGAGCGGCTCGGCGGTGGTGGGCTCGCCGTAGTTGAGGCGGAAGGAGCGGAGCATCCGTTCGGGGTCCAGGAACAGCAGGTAGGTGGTGTTCCGCGCCTGATTCAGGCGGAACGGGCTGTCGAGCAGCTGGACCGAACCGAGGGGCAGGGCCGCGGCCCGGCCCGCGGTGCCGTTGGGGGCGTAGCCACCGGGTTCGGGGGGCGCGGACCTGGCCTGCGCCTGCGGGCCGGCCGCCGGGGGGATGCCGTCGGAGACCAGGGCCTGTTCGGCGATCAGGGCGCCGGTACCGATGCCGAACACGGTCAGCGCCCGGCGCCTGCTCAGGCCCGCGCGGGTCTTCGGCGCCTGTGCCTGGTCGGGGGTTCCGGGATCTGGGGTTCCGGGATCTGGGGTTTCCTGGGCCTTCGGGGTCGGGTGGCTGTCCCCGTTACCGTCCGCCTTCTTCAATCCGAGATCCTTTGGCCGGTCACCACATCGCGGAAGATCGTACCGAGGGGTACCTGTCCATGTAACCGTCCCCGGTCGAGGCTCGGTTCACGTCCGCGGACCAGAAATTCTTACCGACTGCTTACACGGATGCCGGGGGGTGAGCCGCCCGGAACGGCAGTCCGTAGTCATGGGTAGTGGTCAGTGCACACGGCGGCCGAGATCATTGAGCTAACTTCACACGCTCCCAGGCTCAGTGGTCGCTCGTCTCCCCCTATCCGTGTAGGCGGTCGGGTGCGCTGGCCACTTTCTGGTGTCCGCCCGCCCTAGTGGCTCAGGATCAGGGCGGTCAGGGCGGCCAGGGCGAAGGTCACCGTGGCCGCGCTGCCGTGCAGCAGGACGAGGCGGGTCCTGAACGCCGGCGCTGGCTCGCCCTTTGGTGGCCCCTCTCGCCTGGCCGCTCGGGTGTTGGCCGTATACCAGGACAGTCCCAGGCAGACGGTGGCTGTCACCAGCCCGAACGCGATCCAGCCCAGCGCCCGGTCGTGCACCAGGGTGAAGCCCAGCCAGAACCCCAGGCCCACGATCGCGAACGCCGGATGGGCGAACTCCAGCAACGACCGGAGCCCCGGCACGGCCGGCGCGTTCTTGGCCGCGGTCAGCGAGGGCGGATCGAACCGATTCCGCGCCGCCCGTCGCACCTCGCGCTTCGAGGCAGGCGGCATCTCGGCGGCGGGCTGCGATGCGGAACCGGCTGCCGCGGCGGGGACGGTGGCCGACTCGGCGGGGGCGGTGGCTGGCTGGGCCGCCGGGGTCGTCGCCGCGGTGCGGGCGCGGCCCAGGTTGCTGGTCACCAGCAGGCAGAACCCGGCGCCCGCGGTGAACAGCCAGAGCACCAGCACCACGATGGCCATTACCCCTCCTCTCCGCAGGCCCGAATGTACCCGAGCAACCTGGACGTGCCCGTATCCCCGGGTCCGGACCGTCGGGCCGGGACAGCCGACCTTGAGCGGTGCCTGGCGAGTCGCATCAGCTGCCCCGCCAGCCCCACT
>DAIOWL010000450.1:4292-5991 GCA_036758545.1 Streptosporangiaceae bacterium
AGTTCGGCCAGCCGGAAGCAGGGCCCTACCACGGAGGCCGCACCGAGCAGTGCCTGTGCGCCCTCGGGCAGCCGGTCGATGGCCGCGCCGACGACGGCGGTGAGCGTGGGCGGGCGGTGCGGGCGGGGTTGGAGGAGCGGGTGGGTTAGGCGGGGGCGTGGTGGCGGTTGACTACGTGGGTGACGGCCAGGGCCGCGCCGAGGATGGCCAGGGCGGCCAGGGCGAGGAAGGTGACCGCTTCGGCGTGGGCCGACACGTGGCGGAACGCGCCGAACGCGTGGCTGGGCAGGCGTCCGGCCAGGTTCAGGTACAGGGTGCCGAACGTGGCCACGCCGACGAGCAGGCCGAGCTGGTTCACCGTGACCACGACCCCGGTCGCGTCCGCGGCGAGCTCGACCGGGACGCTCATCAGCACGCGGGTCATCAGCGGGCTGAACGCGGCCGCCATCCCGGCGCCGGTGATGGCGCCGATCAGGTAGATTCCCGCTCCCCCGGTCCCGCCCGAGTGCAGCACCCACGCCAGGCCGGCGATGGTCACCATGAACGTGACGAACCCGCCGACGATCAGGGCGCCGTGCCACCGATCCGGCAGCCGCCGCCAGTTGAGGCTGACCAGGGCGAACGCCGCCGCGGTCGGGGCGAAGGTCAGGCCCGCCCGCAGCGGGGTGTAGCCCAGGCCGTCCTGCAGGTGCAGCGCGAGGGTGAAGAAGAACCCGCTGAAGATGGTCATCACCGTGAACAGGGCGGCGATCGCGACCGGGACGCCGGGCACCCGCAGCACCCGGGCGGGGATCAGCGGCGTGCCGCCGGTCCCGGCGACGCGGCGTTCGGCCAGGACGAAGGTGCCGACCAGGGGGATGCTCGCGGCCATGACGATCCAGCCCCAGAGCGGCCAGTGTTCGGGCTGGCCGAGCACGAGCGGGAGGACGAACGCGAGCACGGCCGGGGTGAGCAGGGCCAGCCCGGGCAGGTCGAGGGTGCGGCCGGGCTCGCCCCGGCCGTGCGGCAGGGCCCGGGCGCCGACGGCCAGCAGGGCCACGCCGATGGGCACGTTGACCAGGAACACCGGCCGCCAGCTCGAGCCGAACAGGTTCGCGCTGATCAGCAGGCCGCCGACCAGCTGGCCGACCACCACGCCGCCCGCCAGCACGGCGGAGTAGGAGCTCATCGCGCGGGCCCGGGGCTTTGGGTCCGGGCCGGCGTGGGTGCGCTGGATCAGGCTGAGTACCTGCGGGATCATCACCGCGGCGCCCGCCCCCTGAGCGAAGCGCAGCGCGATCAGCTCACCGGCCGTGGCGGCCAGGCCGCAGCCGAGCGAGGCCAGCGTGAACAGGACGAGCCCGCCCAGGAACACGCGCCGGTGGCCGGCGATGTCGCCGAGCCGGGCGCCGGTCACCAGCAGGACCGCGTAGGTGATGATGTAGCCGGCCACCACCAGCTGCAGGCTCGCGCCGGAGGCGTGCAGGCTGGCGTGGATCGAGGGAGCGGCGACGTTGACAATGGACGCGTCGAGCACGGCCATGAACTGGCCGATGAGGACGACGGCCAGGACGAGCCCGGGACGCACCCCGTGTTCGCGGCCGGCCAGCAGGCCGGCGCGGGCGTCACGGGTCAGGATGTTGGTCATGCTCTAAGCTTGGCGTCTGTATTATCCAGGTACCAAGACACTACTTATCCTGGTACTGACACCACCTGGCAG
>DAIOWL010000451.1:0-5990 GCA_036758545.1 Streptosporangiaceae bacterium
GGCCGAGCGGAACACCGTCCCCTTCCCGACCGGGCCGCCGGTGAGCTTGTCCGCGCGGACCATCCGCGGGTTGTACCGTGGCTCGTTCCGCTGGTCGGCCGCGAAGTCGAACACCGCCTCGGCCGGGCGGGCGATGATGATCTCGCCCTCGATGAAGGCCACGTCACACCTCCGGTTTCAGTGCAGTCTCAGCGCAGCCGGGCCGCGAGGGCCTCGGCGCGCTTGCGCAGCTCGGGCAGGAACGGGTCGTCCATGGTCCGTTCCATGACGGCGGCCAGGGCCGCCGCGATGGAGGCGAGCTCGGCGAGCTCCGTGCCCGGCTCTTCGACAGTGATCTTGGAGAACGGAAGGGCCAGGTTCACCTTGGTCAGCGGGGTCACGATGGCGGGCGCGGGGATCCTTCGCCGCGCCGTGTCGGGGGTTTGCCGATCGGCCATCTCACTCATCTCCTATCAGCGGAGCCAACATCTCTGCCACCTCCTGGCGTCACGCTAAGTAGCGGACAGCGCGGCGGCCAGAGCCGAACGTCACCGGTCGGCGTGCCCAAGGCCACTGGGGCCCATCGGACCGGATGACCGGGACCATCTGCCCTACCTGACCGTCCGGGGCCGGATTCAGCCTGAACGTGTCGATGTGTCAGCCGGTGTAAGCGGGTGGGAGCGATGGCGATCAAGGTAGCTGGCCCGGCCCAGAAGACGGGCGGCCCCGGCCTGAGCCGGGTAATCGGACCCGGCGGCGCGGCGTACTGGCTGTCGGCCGCGCTCGGAGTGGCCGCGGCCGCGAGCTCGCTGCTGACGTTCACCGTCCCGGCGGTGCTGCGCGGCACCGCGGTGATGAACGGGTCGGCGCGCGGGACCGCGCTGGTGGTGCTGCTGGCCGGGGTGCCGGCGCTGGCCTGCTCGATGCTGCTGGCCGCGCGCGGGTCGGCCGCTGCGGTGATCACCTGGCTGGGTGCGGCCGGGTTCTTGCTGTACAACTCGCTGATGTTCGTCTTCGCCACCCCGGCGAACCGGCTGTTCCCGCTGTACCTGGCGATGCTGGCACTGGCGGCCTGGTCGGCCGGCGCGCTGCTGCGGCAGGCGGACGTCGCCGCGTTCGGGGCGCTGTTCTCACCGCGGACGCCGGTGCGGGCGATCGCCGTCTACATGTGGGTGACCGTGGCCCTGAACGCGGCCGCCTGGCTGGCCAGGATCGTCCCGGCCGTGGTCCATGGCGGGCCGTCGGCCTACCTGCGCGGCACCGGGCTGACCGTCAACGTGGTCTATGTCCAGGATCTCGCGCTGTGGCTGCCGCTGCTGGCGGTGGCCGCCGCCTGGCTGTGGCGGCGCCAGCCCTCGGGGTACCTGCTGGCCGGCGCGGGCCTGGTCATGTGGGTGCTGGAGAGCACCAGCATCGCCGCGGACCAATGGTACGGGCACGCGGCCGCCCCGGCGTCGCCGGTGGCCTCCGGCGCGATCGTCCCGGCGTTCGCGGCGCTGGCCCTGATCGGCCTGATCCCGGCCGGGCTGCTGCTGCACGGCCTGTCCGGCGGAGTGCCCGGCGTCACCGCGGCGGCCCGGCCGCCGGTCGCGGCCCGGCGCGGCTGGCCTCCCTGGACCCTGGCCGTACTGGACGGCCTGACCGGGGCGGCCGCGGTCTACGGCGGTACCGAGCTCATCCGTAACGGGTTCGGCATGCCGGACGGCTGGCTAGCCGGCACGCCGCTCACCGGGTGGGTGCTGCCCGGCGTCGCGCTGCTGATCGGCGTGGCCGTCCCGCAGTTCACCGCCGCCGCGCTGATCGCCGCCGGGGTGCGGCCCGGGCTGGCCGCCGGCTACCTGGCCGGCCTGCTCCTGATCGCCTGGATCGCGGTGGAGCTGCTGATCCTGCGGCGCTACTTCTTCCTGCAGCCGGTCATCGCGGGCATCGGCGCCGCCGAGATCCTGCTCGCCTGGCGCTGGCAGCGATCCGGGAAGATCGTCACCGGCTCCCGGGACCAACGACCCTGACCGCGCCGGTGCTCCCGGCCGAGGTTGAAAGCATGAAACGGATCGTCATCCTCGGTGGCGGCACCGGCGGGACGCTGCTCGCGAACCGGCTGCGGCGGGCCTACCGGCCGGAGGCCGCCGACATCGTCGTGGTAGACCGCGACGACGCCCACGTGTACCAGCCGGGATTGCTGTTCGTCCCGTTCGGCCTGGCCGACGTGCAGCGGATAACCCGCCCGCGCGGGCGGCAACTGCATGACGGCATCACCTACTGCCAGGCCACGATCGACCACGTCGACGTCGAGAACGACCGCGTGTACCTCGGGAACGGGAACACGCTGGACTACGACGTCCTGATCGTGGCCACCGGCGCGCAGCTGCTGCCGGACGAGACCGACGGGCTGACCGGGCCCGGGTGGCAGCGGGACGTCTTCACCTTCTACACCCCCGAGGGCGCCGAGGCCCTGCGGCAGGCGCTGGACAGGTTCGACTTCGGCCGGCTGGTCGTCTCCTTCGTCGACCTGCCGATCAAGTGCCCCGTGGCGCCGCTGGAATTCTGCTTCCTGGCCGACCATTATTTCCGCCGCCGGGGCATCAGGCACCGGGTCGAAATCACCTACGTCACGCCGCTGGACGGCGCGTTCACCAAGCCGGTGGCCAGCCGCCGGCTCGGCGGCCTGCTGGCCGCCAAGGGCATCGAGCTGGTGACCGAGTTCAGCACCGGGACCGTGCAGGCCACCGGGGAGCCGGGCCGGAGCGGCCGCCTGGTCTCCTACGACGACCGCGAGGTGCCCTTCGACCTGGCCGTGATCGTCCCGCTGCACGGCGGCGCCGACTACGTCGGCCGCTCGCCCGGCCTCAGCGACGAGCTCGGTTTCATCCCGGTCGACCCGCACACCCTGCAGGCCAAGGTCAAGCCGAACGTGTTCGCCCTCGGCGACGCCACCGACGTCCCCGCCTCCAAGGCCGGGTCGGTCGCGCACTTCGAAGGCGAGGTGCTGGCCGGCAACGTGCGGCGGTTCCTGGACGGGGAGCCGCTGTCCGCTTCCTTCGACGGGCACACCAACTGCTTCATCGAGACCGGCGGTGGCCGGGCGCTGCTCATCGACTTCAACTACGACACCGAGCCGCTGGGCGGGCATTACCCCGGCCCGTTCGGCCTCCCGCTGTTGCGGCCGTCCCGCCTGAACCACCTCGGCAAGCTGGCCTTCCAGCCCCTGTACTGGCACGGCCTGCTCCCCGGCCGCGACATTCCCGGCATCAGGCCGGCCATGCCAGTGCGCGGCAAGAGCCGCGGCTGATTCTGATCAAGGAGGTAACTGTCATGCCCACCGCCACCTACGCCGGCCACGACGTGCCGGTCAACGACGAGGGATTCCTCACCGACCCGGCGCAGTGGACCGAGGAGATGGCCCCCCAGATCGCCACCTCCGAGGGCATCACCGAGCTCACGCCGCAGCACTGGCAGGTCATCAGGTTCATGCGCACCCAATACCAGGCCAAGGGCACCGGCCCCACCGTGCGCGTCCTCGGCAAGACCTCCGGCGTGACGGTCAAGGAGCTCTACCAGCTGTTCCCCAAGGGCCCCGCCAAGGTCGCCGCCAAGATCGCCGGCATCCCCAAGCCGCGCGGCTGCATCTGAAAGGACATGATCATGGACACCGCCATCGAGAAGGTCTCGATCATCGTGTCAAAGGGCTCCCTTGAGGGGATCTACCCGGCCCTCATCATGGCCAACGGGGCCCGGGCCGAAGGCATCGAGGCCAACCTGTTCTTCACCTTCTTCGGCCTGGACGCCATCACGAAGAAGCGGCACGAGCACATCAAGGTCGCCACCGTCGGCAACCCCGGCCTGCATGTGGCCACTCTGGTCGGCGCCCTGCCCGGCATGCCCGGGCTGATGACCAGCTACCTGGGACACAAGATGGCCAAGCTGGACATCCCGCCGATCCCGGAGTTCATCGAGATGATCTCGGACAGCGGCGCCGGGCTGTACGGCTGCCTGGCCTCTTGCGACTTGTTCGGCATCAGTAAGGACGACCTGATCGAGCAGGTCCAGGGCATCATCACGGTGGGCGAGTTCTACGCCATGGCGGCCGGCGGCCAGATCATCTTCACCTGACGCCGACCTTGTCAGGAGCGGCGCGGGCGATCTGGGGCGGCGGCGATCCGCATGTTCTACCGCTCCTACCGCGCAACCGCGGGGCCCGTGGCCCCACGGCCGGTTCCCAGCCGCCGTCGTCGCGTGCACCGCCGTGCCGCCCGCTTCACCACCTACCACCGCCTGCGGCGGTAACCACGCGATATCGAGCCGAAAGACTCCCGTCACCGGGACCTCGGCCCGTGGCCGGTGCCCGCCGCCCGGGCTAGGGTCGGACCCAGCACCGATCACCCACAGCCGAGCGGAGCGCGAGATGTCACAATTCCCGGCGGACCACGCAGGACTCGAGATACTGCCATACGACGAGTGCCTGCGGTTGCTCGGCACGGTCCCGGTGGGACGGGTCAGCTTTCTCGCCGATGGCGAGATCGTGGTCCTGCCGGTAAACCACGTCATGGACGGCCAGGCTCCGGTCTTCCGAACGGCCCGGGGCTCGAAGTTGTCCGCCGCCGAGGGCCAAGCCGTGGTGGCCTTCGAGGCGGACGCCTACGACGAGCGCACCAGGACCGGATGGAGCGTCCTGGTCAACGGCCGCGCCCACGCCGTCTATGAGGACCAGGAGATCCGGCGCCTGAGCCGCCTTGGCCTGCGCCCGTGGGTGGGCTCTGCGAAACACGCGTTCTGGATCCGGATCCGGCCCGCCTCGATCACCGGACGGCGGACGCCCGAGGTCCGCGAACCCTACTACCAAGGTCGGGAATAGCCGGCGGGCCGTGCGTCCGGGACCTTAGTCGTACAGGGCGGCGTTGATGTCGATGGCCACGACGTACCGGTGCTGGCCCGCCGCGGTGACCACCTCGACCTCGTACGCGCGGACGTAGGTCTGCGGGTTGGAGAGCGGAACGGCCCGGGTATACCCGATCCCGTAGGTCAGGACGCCCTCGTAGTCACCGGCCTGGGCGTAGTCGGTCATACTCTGGTAGCCGATGGGGCGGCCCGGCTGAGAGACGATCGTGGATCGCGTCCCGTCGGCGCTGTGCGCCTGAGCCTGGTCGAACACGACCTTCAGCACATCGGTACCGGCTAGCGGGACCACCTTCCCGCTGGCGTCGCTGACCAGCTGGCTTACCCACTCGAAGTGGTAGCTCGGGAACGCCTGAGTGAAGGAGAAGGACATCCGGTTGTACGGCAGCTGTCCGTGCTCCACGGGGTGGTAGCCCACGCTGATCTGGACGAGCCCGGGGATCGGCGGCACCGGGTAGCTGTGCGCGACCCGGCCGGGCCTGGCCGGGTCGTTCGGCCAGTGCCATGGGTAGGCGAGCCGGGACGACACCACCCGGATGGACGGGGTCGGGGCGTTAGCGCCCGGACCCGGCGTCTGGGGCGGCGCCGGTGTCGTCCCCGGGCTGGCCGGCGCCGTCGCGGTCGGCGTGCTGGCGGGCGTGGCCGCGGGCGTGGCGGGCTGACTGCCGCAACCGGCGAGCGTGACCGGGACCATCGCGATCGCCAGCGCCGACCCGGCTACGGCCGTACGTACGGACTTCATGGCAAGCCTCCTCAGTCGAGGCATGGCAGAGCTGGCGGCTCTGCGCTTATCACCCAGCCTTGACGCCGGTCAGCGCTCCCGGCAGTGACGACGGTCCCGCGCAATAGAGACCAACGCCGCCGCGGCCGGGGGGGGGGCTAACTGCCCTGGACAGCGCCGCTAGCCAAGGACGACTCCTCGCGCCAGGGCTAACGGCGCCGGCTTCGGCCGGCTCGCGCGGTGACGTTCGTCCCTGCCGGTCACCGGTTCCGGCGCGGCACGATGGCCGCGGAAGTACGAAAGATCAGGGATCAGGGGTGAGGATCATGCGCGCTGTGGTCGTCTACGAGTCCATGTACGGCAACACGCACCGGATTGCCGATGCCATCGGGGCCGG
>DAIOWL010000452.1:0-5978 GCA_036758545.1 Streptosporangiaceae bacterium
TGCCGGCCCCCATGAAGCCGACCAGCACCACCACCATCGGGTTCTCCTTCGCGTGTTGCGGCAACGAAGAGGATGCTACCGTCGGCTGCTGGCCATCCCAGCATGCCGGAGTGAGGAAATGACTGGGAGACCAGCGGGAACCCGGACGGCAAGCCGGCCGTGCTGGTGCACGGCGGCCCCGGCCAGGGCTCCGCGCCGGGCATGCGGCGGAGTGGCGCTGGCGGCTCTAGCCGGCGGGGGTGGTGAGGTAGCTGACGATCATGTCGCCGATCAGCTGGCGGTAGCGGTCGCGGCGGGCCGGGTCGAGCATGTCCAGGCCGAAGATGGCGCCGAAGGTGTGCCGGTTGGACATCCGGAAGAAACAGTACGCGCTGATCAGCATGTGCACGTCGATGGCGTCGACGTCGCGGAGGAAGACACCGCTGCGGCGGCCCCGGTCCATGATCCGGGCGGTAACGGACACGGCCGGGGTGTTGAGCTCGCTCAGCGCCTTCGACTTCGCGATGAACTCGGCCCGGTGAATGTTCTCGGTCGCGACCATGCTGATGAAGTCCGGATGGGACTCGTGGTGGTCGAAGGTCAGCTCGGCGAGCCGGCGGATCGCCGAGACCGGATCCAGGTGCTCGACGTCTAGCTGGCGTTCGGCATCCCGGGCGGTGGAGTACGCCTGTTCCAGGGCCGCGATGTAGAGCTGCTCCTTGCCGCCGAAGTAGTAGTAGATCATCCGCTTGGTGGTCCGGGTCCGCTTGGCGATCTCGTCCACCCGCGCCCCCGAGTAGCCGTTCCTGGCGAACTCGCTGATGGCGACGTCGAGGATCTCCTGCCGGGTCCGCTCCTTGTCGCGCTGCCTTTCGGGAGCCGCCGCCGGCCGGGAGGTCTGGGTCATCGCCGTCCTTTCCTGGATCCCTGGATCTGAAGTCAAGGCTTGCATTCCTGTTCCTCGCCGTCGAGTCCAGGCCGGTATGTGTCGGACCGGTAACAGCATCTTTACAAGCATGCGCCCGTGAAGTACGAATTATGAACTAACAGGTTAGTACGTTCATGATACGAAGGGCCGGGCCGAGGCAGGGCGGAGGGCAGGGTGATGAGGATTACCGGGCTTGATCACCTGACCATGCTCGATCTGGCGCCGCCGGAGTTCGTCGCGGTGGCGGCGGGAGCCGGGTTCGACGCGGTGGGGCTGCGGGTGGCGCCGGTGTCGCCGGGCGAGCAGGCGTGGCCGGTGGCGCCGGGGTCACCAATGCTGGCCGAGACCATGCGGCGGTGCGGCGGGACCGGCTTGTTCGTGCTGGACGTGGAGGCGATCCCGCTGGGGCCGGGATCGGACCTCGCCGGATGCGAGGCGGTGCTGGAGACGGCGGCCGTGCTCGGGGCGCGGTACCTGAACGTCATCTGCGACGACCCGGACACCGGGCGGTTCGCGGACCGGCTGGCTGAGCTGGTGCGGCTGGCCCGGCCGTACCGAGTCCGGCCGGTCATCGAGTTCACCGCCTGGCGGCCGATCCGCACGCTGGCCAGCGCGGTGGCGATCGCGCGGGGTTCGGACGGGGCCGGGCTGCTGCTGGACACGCTGCACATCCAGCGCTGCGGGGTCACCGCGGCCGAGCTCGCCGCCGTGGACCCGGCGCTGCTCGGCTACCTGCAGGTGTGTGACGCGCCGGCCCGGCCGCCGCACGGGATCGGGGTGCCCGCGCAGATGCCGCGCGGGCAGCAGGCCAGCGCGGGGAACGACGCGGTGCTTGAGGCGCGGACGATGCGGCTGCTGCCCGGCGAGGGCGAGCTGCCGCTGGCCGAACTGCTCGGCGTGCTGCCGGACAATCTGCCGGTGTCGGTGGAGGCACCGTCGCTAGCCGCTCGGCGGAACCTCACCCCCGCCCAGTTCGCGCGGCGCATCCGGCGGGCGCTCCAGTCGGTGCTCGGCTGATGCGAGCGGTGGTGCTGGACGCGGAGCCGCGGGCGCTGCGGGTGGTCAGCGACTGGCCGGAGCCCGAGCCCGGGCCTGGCGAAGTGCTGGTCCAGGTGCGTGGGGTCGGCATCTGCGGGTCCGACCTGGCCCTGCACGCCGGGCGGCGGCAGCCGCCGTCGTTCCCGTGGGTGGTCGGGCACGAGACGTTCGGCGAGATCGCGGCGACCGGACCCGGCGTGGACCGCGGCCGCACCAGGCAGCGGGTCGTGGTCGAGCCGAACATCCCGTGCGGCACCTGCCCGGCCTGCCGGGCCGGCCGGACCTCGGCCTGCCCGCATCGGAAGGTCCTCGGTTTCAGCGTGCCCGGCACGCTGGCCGAGCGGATCGTGGTGCCGGCCGCGTTCGCCTGGCCGGTGCCGGACGACTGGGGGGACGACGACGCGGTGTGCGCCGAACCGCTGACCGTGGCGATCGCCGCCGTCCGGCGGGCCATGGCGGTCAAGGACGGGGCCGAGCGCTGCCTGGTCATCGGGGCGGGCTCGCAGGGCACGCTGGCCTGCATCGCGCTGGGCGCGTGCGGGATATCGCCCGCCGTGCTCGACCCGCATCCCGGGCGGCAGGCGCTGGCCACCGAGCTCGGCGCGCGGCCGGCCGGGGCGGGCGAGAGCGGCTTCGGCCTGGTCTTCGAGACCTCGGGCGCACCGGAGGCCCTCGGCGAGGCGGTCGGCCGGGCCGCACGCGGCGGGCTGATCGTGCTGATGGGGCTGAACAGCCAGCCCGTCCCGCTGGTCACCCAGCGGATCGTGCAGCGGCAGCTGACCCTGATGGGATCGCTGATCTACGACCATCCCGGCGACTTCGCCGCGGTGACCGGCGCACGCGGCCGGGGTGCGGGACGGGTGCTGCGGGCGTGCTACCCGATGGCCGATGCGGAGCAGGCATTCCGGGCCGCCGCCGCGGTGCCCGGCAAGACATGGATCCGCGTTCAGTCCGCGGGGGGCTGATCATGGCCGAGGTACGCGGGCAGGATCGACGGCGGCATCGGGCCCTTGTTGCGCCGGCCCTGCTGGGACTCCTCCCAGGCGTGGGCGAGGATGCCGACCGACCGGCTGAGCACGAACAGGCCGCGGGCCAGCGGCGCGGCGAAGCCGAGCTCGGCGTAGATGACCGCGGTGGCCCCGTCGATGTTCATCGGCACCGGCACCAGCACGGCCTCCACCGCCAGCGCGGCGCGCAGGTGGTGACCGGGAACCACGGCATCCCGGACCGCACCGGCGACCAGCGCCAGCAGCGGATCACGGCGAGGGTCGACCGGGTGGAAACGATGGCCGAAGCCGGGGATATACCGCGACTGGGCCCGCCAAGTGGCGAGCACGCGGGCGACGGCGGCGTCCAGGCTCGCGCCTTCGCGCTCGGCGGCGAGGATCTCGGTGAGCAGGCGGACGAACTGCTCGCCGGCCCCGCCGTGCACGTCGCCGAGCATGCCGACGCCGGTGGCCACCGCGGTGTTGAGGCCTACCCCGCAGGTCGCGGCCATCCGGGCCGCGGCGATGGACGGCGCCTGCGGGCCGTGATCGACGGACGCGACCAGGGCTGCCTCGAGCAGCGCTTCCTCGGCGGGTGACGGCGGTGACCCCCGGAGCAACAGCCAGATCACCGAGGTCAGGCTGGCCGACCCGATCAGCTCCTGGACCGGCCGGCCGCGCAACTCGATCACGCCGGGCTCGATCCTGGACACGGCCGTCCCCCACCACTGCGCTACCTCGTCTGCCGTGGTCACGACTCCTCCCGGGAAACCAGGGCGTTGTGCTGGCCGAGCAGCGGGGGCGGCGCGGACGGCCGCAGCGGCTCGCCGTTGACGAGGACCCCGTTGCCGCTGACCCGGAGCAACCGGCCAGAACCGTCCGGATAGGGCAGGTCGGTGAAGAAGCCGCGGTGCTCGAGCTGGGCGAGCCCGGTCGCCTGCGGAACGGTCAGGATCCGGGCGGCGGGCACTCCGGCCCCGGTCAGCACCCGTTCCCACTCCACGGCGGTCCGGGCCTGCAGGGCCGCGTTCAGCTCCTGGTTGAGGGCCGAACGGTTGCGCTTGCGCGCCTCGCGGCCGGCAAACCGCGGATCGGTTATCAGGCCGGGCCTGCCCACCAGCCGGCACAGCGTCTCGTAATGTTCCTGGCGGTTGGCCGCAATGTTCAGCGGGCCGTCTGCCGCGTCGAACGTGCCGGACGGCGCCGCGGTGGCGTTCTGGTCCCCCATTGGCTCCGGGGGCACGCCGGAGACGAGGTAGTTGGACACGGTCCAGCCCATCGCGGAGATCGCGGCCTCCAGCATGGACACGTCGAGGAAGCAGCCCCGGCCGGTGGCCGCGCGGCGGGCCAGCGCGGCGGTTATGGCCAGCGCCGCCATCAGCCCGCCGACCGTGTCGCAGATCGGGAAGCCGACCCGCAGCGGCGCGGTCCCCGGGGTGCCGGTGATGGACATCATGCCGGACAGTCCCTGGATGATCTGGTCGTAGGCGGGCGCGTGGGCCATCGGCCCGTCCTGGCCGAACCCGGAGATGGCGCAGTAAACCAGGCCGGGGCGGAGCGCGCGCAGCTCCGGCCAGCCGAACCCCAGCCGGTCAAGCACCCCGGCCCGGAAGTTCTCCAGCAGCACGTCCGCCCCGCGGACCAGGTCCGCGAACGCGACCCGGCCGGCCGGATCCTTGAGGTCGAGCTCCACCGATTTCTTGCCCGCGTTCTGGGCCAGGAACGACGCGCCCAGGCCCGCCTCGTTGAGATCTGGGTCGGGTCCGAGGTGCCGGGCCAGGTCGCCGTGGCCGGGCAGCTCCACCTTGACCACCTCCGCGCCGAGCAGCATCAGCTGGTAGCTGCAGTAGGGCCCGGCCAGGACGTTGGTGAGGTCGAGTACCCGGATGCCGGTGAGCGGCCGGTCCTGCATGCGAACACTCCTCGTTCAGGTAGCCCTATCTCAACCAGCGGGGCCGAGGGGATGGTCGAAGCCACGCTCGGACATCCGGGCGCCCGCCTGCACCAGGTCGGCGGCGAACTCGGTCACCCGTCCGGCGGTGAACCGCAGCGTGGGGCCGCTGAGCGCGAGCGCGGCCACCACGGCGCCGGACCGGCCGGTGACCGGCACGGCCACCGCGGACAGGCCCTCCTCCCGCTCGCCGTGGCTGACCGCCCACCCGTCGGCCCGGGCCCTGGCGATCCACTCGCGCAGCGTAGCCAGGTGGCCCTCGCCGTACGGCGAGCGCCGGGCGATCCGGGTCAGCAGGGACTCCGGCGCGTCCCGCAGCAGCACCTTGGACGACGCGCCCGCCCACAGCGGCAGCTCGTCGCCGACCTGCACGACGTGGCGCAGCGGCCGCGGCGACTCCTGCTGGGCTACGCACACCCGGCAGATGTCGCGCAGTACGTACAGGTTCACCGTCTCGGTGTGCCGGGCGCCGAGCTCCCGCATCAGCGCCTGGGTCTCCGGCGGCAGCTGCCAGCTGCGCCGGGCCAGCCAGGCCCAGCGCCACAGGCCGGGTCCGGCCATGTAGCCGCCCGCGGTGGCCCAGAGCAGCCCGTTGTGCTCCAGCGTGTGCACCAGGCGGAGCACCGTCGTCTTGGGCAGCCCGGTCGCCTCGGTGATGTCGCGGATCGAGACGGACGGCGTGTCGTCGGTGAGCAGGGACAGGATGTCGAGCGCCCGGCGGATGCTGCGGACACCCTCCGCTTCTTCGGCCATGGTGCTCATCGTCTCTCCGTAACTTTCCGCGCGCCGGCTATTGCCACATCCGGTCGCCAGCCCGTACGTTACACGCAATCCGTAGAACGGTTCAATTGCACCGTTAGGTGGACCACGTGGTGATCACCGAAGAAATCGCCTCCGCACCCGCGCTGGTGGCCGGCGAGTGGCGGCGGAACGGCCCGTGGACGGAACGGACCGGCCCGTACCTGCGCCGCGTGGTCAGCCGGGCGGCGCAGGCCAGCCCGGACGACGTAACCAGGGCCGCCCGCTTCGCCCGGGACGCGGCGCCGGCCGTGGCCCGGCTGGCTCCGGCGGCCCGGGCCGAGATCCTGGACCAGGC